>JAKQLM010000424.1 GCA_029567145.1 Pseudomonadota bacterium | reverse complement strand
CCCTTGGAGTTCCTCTCCGCCGCGCCCCGAAGGCCCGCGACGTATTCCAGCACGACACGCTCGGCCCCATGGTCAAGCGCGGCCTTCTCGGCCGCATCGCGCAAGGTGCGCGCGGCGGAAATTCTGGTCAGGACCGGGTGTTCGCTGACGATCCGGTCCAGTTCGGCCTGCGCGTCGACATCCCAGGGGAAATCGCGCCGCAAGGTCGTTGGGGTGGCCGCCGCGCTATCCATCTCGGTGCCCAAGGGCAGGATGTGGAACAGCGCGTCGAAAAGGCCGTTGCAGACCTCTTGCAGCATGTAGACCGCACCGGCGTAGCCCATAAACGGCGTGCCCGTGGCCCGCCGGATCGCCGCACCGGGGAACCCGGCGGGGATGAACACCGGCTGCGGACCGTGACCGCCCTTAAGCTCGGCCATGTACATCTTTTCGTTGATCGACCCCATGACGATCAGCGGGCGGTGCTGCTTCAGGGCGGCACGGACGCCTTCGTTGTTCGTCTTCTGCCCCGCCAGACGCGGGGTGGCAAAGGCGCAGGGCAGGCCCAGATCGCCCTCCAGATAGTTGCGGATGCCACGGGTGTAGGTCTCGTTCGACACGACCGCAAAGCTGGCCGTGGCAAAGAAATCCTGCGTGACCGACCGCCAGAGGTCCCACAGGGGCTTCAGCGTCGAATGCTTTTCCCGGGCGATGAAGGGTTCTGGGTCCAGGCCCAGCATCTCGCCCAACGTGCGCAGGAACAGGGTGGTGCTTTCCAGCCCGATGGGCGCTTGCAGGTAAGGCTTGCCCAGGCATTCCGCCAGGCCCCGGCCAAACTCGCGGTACATCACGATGTTGGCGTCGGCGTTCACAAGGTTCCGCATCTCGGCCAGATGGGCACCCAAGGGCATCACCATGTTGACCTCGGCCCCGATCCCTTCGACCAGACGGCGGATTTCGTGCAGGTCGGACGCCATGTTGAAGGTGCCGTACATCGGCCCCAGGATGTTGACGCGCGGTTTTGCGCCTTCGGGCCGTGCCGTTTCGGGCGGCATCCGGCCCTTGGTCATCCCGAATTCGGTGAAGATCCAGGTCATCGCCCGGTCGGCGCACTGCCACTGATCTTCGTCAATCGTGCGCGGCAGGAACCGCTGGATGTTGGTGCCAGCCGGAGTCACCCCGCCGCCAATCATCTCGGCAATGCTTCCGGTCACGACAACGGCAGGCAGCGCCGGGTCCAGCGTCTTCCACGCCCGCGCCATCGACGCTTCGGTGCCCGAGGACATCTCGTCTTCGCCCAGTCCCGTGACGACAATCGGCAGCTCATGCGGCGGCAGCGCATCGGTGTAGTGCAGGACCGAGGTCACCGGCAGGTTTTCACACCCGACCGGGCCGTCGATGACGACCTGCAGGCCCTTGACCGCACAGAAGGCATAGATCGCCCCCCAGTAGCCGCCCGCCCGATCATGGTCCTGGATCAGCATTCCGCCGCTCCTTTCGCTGGCGTAAACGCGCCGCGCGTAGAGACGGAAGGAAGACGGAAAGAAGACGCGAGAAAGATCATATCATCTCCTCTGCCTTCGCGGCCTTCGCAGCCTTGTCCAGCTTCTTCTGATGGATCGCCCGGAAGTCCGGCCGCAGGTTCGGCGACCCTTCCCAGATGCCCGCCGTATCGCCTTCGCCGACGCCCGCGAAAAAGGCCTTCATGCCCTCCATCCGGGTCTTGCCAGCAATGGCCGCATTGACAACCTGCGCCAGGGACCCTGCGCCAGCAGGCCCCATCAAGGGACGGGCCGAGATGAGGTTCGTGAAGTAAAGCGATGGAATCCCTTGCGCTTTCGCCTTCTGCACCACCGGAGTCGTCCCGATGGCAAGGTCGGGCTTGAAGCCCTCCATCGCGGCAAGGTCATCCTCCAGGCTGGCACGGAACTTGACCGCGACGCCCTTGGCCTCCAGCCACTCCCGGTCCACCGCCGACCAGTCGTTCCGCGCGCAGGCGGTGCCGACGTAAGGCACATCCGCGCCGCTTTCGATCAGCAGGCGCGCGACGAGGAGTTCGCTGCCTTCATACCCGCTTAACGTGATCCGCCCGGTGATCGGAGTCGCCGCCAGTGCCGCCTTGATCGCAGGGCCAAAGGCGTTCTGCGCCGCCGCGATCTTTTCCCCAGCAATCCCATAGGCTTCGCCGATGGACTTCAACCAGCCCATCGTGCCGTCATGACCGACCGGAGCCGAGCCAACCACCGTCCGCCCAGCCGCCTGAAACTCGCGGATCGCGGCCGTGTAGAACGGATGGATTGCTGCCACGACCCCGCAATCCAGCGCCGCATAAAGCTCGCGCCACTCACGGCACGGGACCACCGGACCGGCGGCCAGACCCATGGGCGCCAGCATCGCGCCGATCATCATCGGGTCGGCGGGGAACATCTCGCCCAGAAGCGCCACGGTCGGACGGTCCGACTTGCCCTGCGCCGGGGCCTGCACCGGGCCGGCCATGATCTCTTCGCGGGCGTATCTCAGCATCGCGCCGGCCAGCACATCCTTGGCCTCGGCATGGGTTGGCACACCAAAGCCGGGCACGTCGATCCCGACGATGCGGACACCGTTGATCTCGCTGGGGAGCAGCTTTAACGGAACGCCAGAAGCCGTTGGAACGCAAAGGTTTGTCACCACAACGGCATCATAGCGGTCCGGGTCGGCCAGCTCGTGCACCGCGTCGCGGATGTCTTCGAAAAGCTTCCCGGTCACCAGGCTTTCCGAGTTGAAGGGGACATAACCCACTGACCGGCGGGCCCCGTAAAAGTGGCTGACGAAGGTCAGGCCATAGACGCAGCAGGCGCTGCCCGACAGCACCGTCGCCACCCGCCGCATCCGCAACCCGACACGCAAGGACCCAAAGGCCGGGCACATCGACTGCGGCTTGTCATGTGGGCCTTGCGGGTAATCGCGGGCAAACCCGTCCAGAAGTTCCGAATTCCCCGCCGCCCGCGCCGCCGCCTGCATCTGGTCCCCGGCATGACAGCCAAGGCCGTCAGCGGGAAGCCCCGCCTCCGTCACCTTGATCTGATGCCGAAGGTCGTTCATGCTGCTTTAGCCTTGTCTTGCACGCCGTTGATTTTCTTGGCTTCCAGCCCCTTGAGTGCCCGGTCGAAGTCCTGCAGGCGATCCAGGTCAAGCATTGTCGTAGACCACTTCCAACGAGGGTTTCACGACGGCGTTCTTGCCGCGCATGTCGGCGTCGCTTGCGGGCATCAGCACGAAGTCGGCACCCGTCGTCTCGGCGCTGAACAGGCCCAGAAGCCCGTCCTGCGACAGGGGCTTCGGCTTCACCGGCGGCGCTTCGGCCACGGCAAGTCCCAGCGCCTCGAACATCGGGCCCCACTGGCTTTCGTAGCTGCCAACGATCTGATAATTCGCGGATTTCTTGCGCAGGTCGTCGTCCTGCGGGATCGCCGCCAGCACCGGGATGCCCACAGCCTTGGCAAAAGCCGCCGCCTCTCCGCTGCCGTCGTCCTTGTTGATCACCAGCCCCGCGATGCCGACATTGCCGCCCAGCTTGCGGAAATACTCCACCGCCGAGCAGACGTTGTTCGCGACATACAGCGACTGAAGGTCGTTCGATCCGACCAGGATCACCTTCTGCGCCATGTCGCGGGCGATCGGCAGACCAAAGCCGCCGCAGACCACGTCGCCCAGGAAGTCCAGCAGCACATAGTCGAAGTCCCAGTCGTGGAACCCCAATTTCTCAAGAAGTTCAAAGCCATGGATGATCCCGCGCCCGCCGCAGCCCCGGCCGACCTCTGGCCCGCCCAGCTCCATCGCGAAGACGCCGCCGCGCATGAAGCAGACGTCGCCGATCCTGACCTCTTCTCCGGCCAGCTTTTTCCGGGTCGAGGTTTCGATGATCGTGGGACACGCCTTGCCGCCAAACAGAAGGCTGGTCGTGTCGGATTTCGGATCGCACCCGATCAGAAGAACCCGTTTACCCATTTCGGCCATCATGTGCGACAGGTTGGCCAGAGTGAACGACTTGCCGATCCCGCCCTTGCCGTAGATCGCGATGATCTGGGTCTTTTTCGACGGCGGGTCCTGCGGGATTTCCAGCGTCGGCTCCTCATGCGCCTCGTCGCGCAGACGGGCGTCAAAGTCCTTGAGGTTGGGAACGTCGTTCATGCCTGGCCTTTCCAGTCGAGGATCAATTTCAGACAGCCGGGATCGGTAAAGGCGGTCTGGTAGGCATCAGAGGCATCAGAGGCGGGGCGCGTATGGGTGATCAGACCGGCCAGCGACAGGGCCCCGCTTTCGATCAGCGCGCGGGTTGCGGTCAGGTCTTCGGGGGCCCATTCGCTGGCGATGCGGAAGCGGGCCTCTTTCATGAAGGCGGGCGGGAAGGCAAAGGCGACCGGCTCGGTATAGAACCCCGCCAGCACGATCTCGCCGCCCTTTTTCAGCCGCATGACCAACTGGTCAAGCAGGCCCTTCGCGCCGCTGGCGTCATAGATGGCGCGGTAGTCGCGGCGATGGTCGTCTTCCGGGGCGATCACGTCATAGCCGACGGCGCCGGACCGGCGGGCGGGGTCGATCTCCCACACGGTCGGCGCAGGGGCCCCGGCGGCGACCGTCAGGCGGGCCAGCAGGCGGCCCAGCGTGCCATGCCCGACGATCAGGTCCGGCAGCGCGGTGTTGAACCCGGCCAGCGCATGCCGTGCCGTCGCGGCCAGGGCCAGCAGCGCGCCCTCGGGCCCCATGCCGCTGTCGATCCGCGCCACGCGCGACGCCTTGGACACCAGATGCCGCGACGCCCCGCCGAACAGGCCCCGCACGTTGCCGGTAAAGCAGTTGGCCCCCGGGACAAAGACCGTCTCGCCGACGCGAAAGCCGCTATCAGGCCCGGCCTCGACCACCTCGCCCGCGGCTTCATAGCCGGGGACCAGCGGATAGCCCATGCCGGGAAACGGCGGCATCGTGCCGGACCAGAACAGTTTTTCGGTGCCGGTGGAGATGCCGGAATGATCGACGCGGATGACCAGGTCGTCCGACCCGGGGTTGGTCAGCCCAAGCTGCCCAAGGCCAAGGGCCTGTGCGCCTTGCAGGATGACCGCCGTCGTCTGCACCGTCTTTCCCCCCGAAGTCGCCCCTACCCGCCCACGGCCGTAGGTTTGGCTGTTAATGTAAGTCTAAGCTTACAATCCTGACTGTCAATTTAATTAGACACTTTCCCGGGCAAAATCTGTCACCGGCGCGCGACAAGGGCCGAGGTCACATAGGGCCGCAAGGTCCGGGCCGGGGAGATGTCCTGAAAGCCCGCCGCCCGGGCCAGGGCGGTGATCTCGGCCCCCGACCTTGTGCGCCCGGTCTGCATCGCCAGGGTGTAGACGGCAAAGTAGACGTCGGTTGCAGGATCGGGCCGGTCGCCGCCGGACATCGGCTCGGAGACGATCAGCCGCCCGCCCGGCGGCAAGGCGGCGTGGACCGCGCGCAGAAGGCCCGCGACCGTGGCATCGGAATGATCATATAACACCCGGATCAGGCTGATCGCATCGGCCCCCTGCGGCAGACTCCCGTCGCGAAAGCTGCCGGCCAGGACCGTCAGGCCGGGCACCGCCACACCGGCCACCACCTCGGGCAGGTCATAAAGCGTCAGCTGCAGCCGGGGATGCGCCGCGACGACCGCCGACAGAAACGCCCCGGTCCCGCCGCCCACATCCATCAGATGCCGGATGCCATGAAAGCCGACCAGCCGCAGGGTGTCTTCGGCGACAAGGGCCTGGCTGTCAGCCATCAGGCGAGAATACCGCGTGGCCGTCGCCGGGTCCGCGCCGCCAAAGACATAGGGCCAGAACCGGGCCAGATCAGGATCGGTCTCGCCCCGGAAAAACGCTGCCGGATCAACAAGATCACGGTAAAGGACCGGATGGTGGCGCACCATCCCCTCCAGCCCCGGCACGGAAAGGAAGGCCGCCCCGCGCGCGGTCAGGCGCCACTGGCCCTGCCGCTGCTTCATCAGCCGCAACCCCGCGCCCGCCTTGCACAGCACCGCCATCCGGTCGCCGGGCACGCCTGTCGCACGGGCCAGCGCGCCGGTGTCCAGCGCCGTCTCGCCCAGCCGATGCAGCACGCGCAGGTCCACCAGGGCCAGCAGGGTTTGCGACCGGACAAAGCCCGACACCACCTCGAACAGCGCATCCCCTTCGGCGCGCGCAAGCCCGCGCAGGACCGGCACCCGTGAGCACATCCGGTGGAACCAGCCCTGCCCGGCCAGCCGCGCGGCCCACCCCGGCCCCGGGTCAACCAAGGCGGGGCGTGGCAGGCCGGTCTCGGTCATTTCGCCGCCGCCACCCGCGCGCGCAGGTCAACCGGGGTCAGCCGTTCGGCATAGGCCCGGACCATGCGGGCCAGCATCGCCTCGCCCGGGCAGGCCGGAATCGATGCGATGGCCCCGCCCAGAATGTCCTTGAGATGCCGCATCGCGCCCGCGACCCCCATTTCGGCCACCGCGTTCGGGCGGCCATGAGCGGCATCCTGTCCGGCGGGTTTGCCCGTTTCTTCGGTCGGCAACAGCGCGTCCTTCAGGTCATCGGCAACCTGGAACGCCTCGCCGATCCGCGCGCCAAGTTCTTCCCAGGGCTCTGCCTCTTGCCCGGCCGAAAGCGCGCCCATCTGTGTCGCGGCGATGAACAATGCACCCGTCTTGGCGCGGTGATACGCGCGCAGGTTGACGATCGGCTCGCTCTCCCAGCCCTGCCCGGCGCAGATTCCGCCCGGCATTCCGCTGCGCTGCGCCAGAACGCGCATCATCCGCAAGGCGCGGTCCGGGCAGTCGCCCGCGCCACGGGTCAGCATCTCGAACCCCAGAAAGATCAGGCTGTCGCCCGCCAGTATCGCCAGAGGCTCGCCAAAGGCGCGGTGGACCGACGGCCGCCCGCGCCGGGTTTCGGCATTGTCGAACGCGGGCAGGTCGTCATGGACCAGGCTGGCGCAATGCACCAGTTCCAGGGCCGCAGCGGCGGTATCGGCAAGCCCGGGGCGGTCGTCGCCACAGGCCAGAGCCACCGACAACAGGATCGTGGGCCTGATCCGCGCCCCCCCCGACATGACGGCGTGATCCAGGGTGGCGGACAACCGCTGCGGCACCGCTTCGGCGGACAGGGACAGGCCCTGCCCCACCTGCATCGCCTCGGCCAGCGCGGCATCGATTCGGGTTGAAAGCTCCATCGCAGACCTCCGGCCCGGCAGGGCAAGGCGGCCCGTGGCCACCTGGGTGCAGTCTTGCACCGCGATGGGCCATGTGTAAATCAAAACTTACACAAAGCCTGTCACGCTGGTTTACATATGGCGCGGCGCGGATAGACTGCGGGGATGAAGCGGGACAAGACAGCCGTTGTGGTGATCGGGGCCGGGATGGGCGGGCTTGCCGCTGCGATCCGGCTGGCGGCGCAGGGCTGCGCGGTGACACTGGTCGAAACGGCGGCAACCCCCGGCGGCAAGATGCGCTGCCTGCCGACCGCCGTGGGACCTGTCGATGCGGGGCCGACCGTCCTGACCATGCGCGGGGTGTTCGACGACCTTTTTTCGCTTGCGGGGGAACGGCTTGAGGATCACCTCACCCTTTTGCCGCAACCGGTGCTGGCCCGGCACTGGTGGCCCGATGGCAGCCGTCTGGATCTGACCGGCGACCGGGACCGCGACGCCGACGCCATCGCCGCGCTGTCCGGCGCGGAGCAGGCCGCCGCGTTTCGCCGCTTTGACGCGCTGGCCCAGGGGCTGCACGACGCGTTTGACGGCCCGGTCATGCGCGCCGCCCGGCCCCAGCCCGGGGCGATCCTGCGCGCCGTTGCCGCGCGTCCGGCGCTGTGGCCCGCAGTCTGGCCCGGGCAGAGCTTGACCCGCCTTCTGCAGCGCCGGTTCCGCGATCCCCGGCTTGTGCAGCTTTTCGCCCGCTATGCGACCTATGTCGGCGGGCGGCCCGACGCCTCGCCCGCGGTGCTGGCGCTGATCTGGCGGGCCGAGGCGGCGGGGGTCTGGGCGGTGCAAGGCGGGATGCACCGGCTGGCCGTTGCGCTGGCGGCGCTGGCCGGGCGGCTGGGGGTCGTGCAGCGCTATGGCACCCGCGCGCGGCGGATCATCCGGCAGGGCGGGCGGGTGACCGGCGTGCAACTGGACAGCGGCGAGACCCTGGCCTGCACGGCCTGCGTCCACGCGGGCGACCCGGCCGCCCTGACCGCCGGGCTGGTCGGCGAAGGCCTGCACGGCGCCCTGCCGGCGGCGGCGACCCGGCCGCACAGCCTGTCGGCCTGGGTCTGGTCCTTTGCCGCGACCGCCGAGGGTCCCCTGGCGCGCGATCTGATCCATCACAATGTCCTGTTCCCCAGCGATACCGCGCAAGAGTTCGGCCCGATCAGCGACCGGGCCATGCCCGAAACCCCGACCCTGTATCTGTGTGCCGAAGACCGGGCTGGGGGGCAGCGTCCCGACGGCCCCGAGCGGTTCGAGATCATCCTGAACGCCCCCGCAGGCCGCCCCGACCAGCCAGAGGATTTTGCCCGATGCCAGGCACGCACCTTTCAGACCCTGCGCCGGAGGGGGCTGTGGTTCACTCCCGACCCGGGACCCGAGGCGCTGACCACGCCCGCGATGCTGGACCGGCTGTTTCCGGGCTCGGGCGGGGCGATCTATGGCCGCAGTCCGGAGGGAACCTTCGCGGCCTTCCAGCGGCCCTCGGCGCGGACCCGGGTGCCGGGCCTGTATCTGGCGGGCGGGGGGGCGCATCCGGGGGCTGGGGTGCCGATGGCGGCGCTCTCCGGTCGGCACGCGGCCGAGGCGGTGATGGCGGATCTGAAAGCGGCGGGCCTGACTTCGGCGTCCACGTCGGCCCGGACGGTTACGCCTGGTGGTACCTTGACGCGGTCGCCGACGACGGGGCCCGCGCGCTTTCGGTGATCGGCTTCATCGGGTCGGTCTTTTCGCCGTGGTATGCCTGGTCGGGCCGGCGCGCGCCGCAGGACCACGTCTGCCTGAACGTCGCCACCTACGGGCCGGGGGGGCGGTTCACGATGACCGACCGGGGCCGGGCGGCGCTGCGGCAGACACCGGACCGGCTGCAGATCGGGCCGTCGTCGATGACCTGGACCGGGCGCGAGCTGGTGGTGGAGGTGAATGAGGTTTCCTCGCCCCCGGTGATCAGCCGGGTCACGGGGACGATCACCCTGACCCCGCAGGCGCTGACCGGGGTCGAGGCGCGGCTGACCCCGGACGGCGCGCACAGCTGGCGGCCATTCGCGCCGATTGCCCGGGTGACGGTCGACCTGAGCCAGGGCCACCGATGGGAGGGGCACGGCTATTGGGATGCGAATTTCGGGACAGCGGCGCTGGAGGACGATTTCCGGTTCTGGACCTGGGGGCGATTTCCGCTGCGGGACCGGACGGTCTGCTTTTACGATGCGGTTCGCAGCGATGGTTCGACCCTCGCCCTGGGTGTGGAGGTGTTGCGGAACGGGACCGTGCAGGAGATCGCGCCGCCGCCGCTGACCCGATTCCGTCGCAGCCTTTGGGCCGTCAGGCGCGAGACTCGGGCTGATCCGGGGGTCCAGCCGCGGCAGGTGAAAAGCCTGTTGGATGCGCCGTTCTATTCCCGCAGCTTGGTCGAGACGACGATCGGGGGCGAGGTCACGACAGGGGTGCATGAGGCGCTGGACCTGACCCGCTATCGCCAGCCCTGGCTGAAACCGATGATCGCGCTGCGGGTGCCACGGCGGGCGGGGTGGTCGTTCGACTAAGGGTGTCCACAGTGGACAAACCGGCAAAATCACGTAAATTCAATAACTTGATCGTGGACGTTCAGGATTTGTTAGGATATTGCGGCAAGCCGGGCTTAAGCCCGGCCTACGGGGTCGGGATGCCCCGCGCCTGATCCGGATTCAGGCGGACGATCTCGATGTTCAGGGCGCTGGCGATGGTCACCCAGACGACATAGGGCACGAACATCAGCCCGGCCCAGACATCCAGCGCAAAGAAGGCGATGCAGGTCGCCGTCACCGACAGCCACAGCCCCGCCATCGGCACCAGTGCCGCGCGCATCCGCTTCAGCCCGAAGAACACCGGCGTCCACAGCGTGTTGAACGCGATCTGCACCGACCAGAGCGCCAGCCCCACCGCAGCCCCGTCAAAGGTCGAGGCGCGGGCAGCGGCGGCAGCCATCAGAAGGTAAAGCGACGTCCAGGCGACCGGAAACACCCAGTTCGGCGGGGTCCAGCTGGGCTTTTTCAGCGCGACATACCAGGGGCCGGTCGGAAACAGCGCCCCGGTCGCCGCAGCGGCGCCGCAGGCGGCGAGATACACGAAGAACAGGCTAAAATCCATCGCGACGGCTCCCTTTCCCTTGCAGATAGGCCGGATCGGGGGGTGGCACAACCGTCTAGGCGGAAAGGCCCCGGTCGCGCGCCTCCAACTGCGCCAGAACGCCAAGCAGCGCGTCGCTGCGCCCCCGGGATGCGGTCTTTTGCGTCGCGGCGCGGACCAGAAAGCGGACCTCGTCGACGGCGGGCGCGTGCAGGACCGCCGGGCGCGGCATCAGCGCGGTCGCCCCGGCCCGGAGCGTGGCCAGTCCCAGCCAGCCCAGCTTTTGCGTCCGGCCGGTGCGGGCGCGGGCGGTGATGCTGTCATGGCCCTGACGGCGCACTGCCCCGCCGATCCCGGCATAGATCAGCCGCGCTGCCAGGATGCCGGGACGGCAGGCCAGCGGCAAGGCGGCGACCCCGGCCTCGGACCTTGCATAAAGCCGCGCCGCCTCGGCCAGAAGCCGCGCGGTGGCGGCGCGGATTTCCGGGCTCGCGGTCGGATCGGCAAGGAAGGCGTCCGGGTCGCCCAGCCAATCGGTCGGCAGATAAAGCCGCCCGGCCCGGGCGTCTTCGCCCACATCGCGGGCGATGTTGGTCAGTTGCATCGCCAGCCCAAGGTCGCAGGCCCGCGCCAGGGCATCGGCGTCGCGCACCCGCATCAGGACGCACATCATCGCCCCCACGGCCGCCGCGACGCGTGCGGAATAGTCCAGCACGCCGGACAGGTCGGCATAGCGGCGACCCACCGCGTCCCAGGCCATGCCCTCCAGCAGTGCATCAGGCAGCGCGCGGGGCATGTCAAAGCGTTCGACCACAGCGGCAAAGGCCCGGTCGGCGGAGGCCTCCTGCGGGCGGCCCTGGTAGACCCGGTCCAGCCGGTCGCGCAGGCGCAAGACCGCCGCCACCTTGTCGCGGCCCTCGTCCACCGCGTCATCGGCCAGTCGGCAGAAGGCATAAAGCGCCAGCGCCGGATCGCGGACCCGTGGCGGCAACAGGCGCGAGGCGGCATGGAACGACAGGCTGCCGGTCCGGATCGCCGCGTGGCAGGCGGCCATGTCGGCAGGGTGAATGGCGGGACAGCGGGTCATTCGGCGGCCAGCGGCAGCGTGCCGGGGTGCACCGGGGTTTCGGCGCGCACCTGCGGGGCCGGGATCAGCTGGTCCAGGATCTCGGCCGTTCCGATCACGCCGGGCACGCCCGCGCCAGGATGGGTGCCCGCACCGGCCAGATACAGGCCCGGCAAGTCCTCGGACACGTTGTGCGGGCGGAAATAGGCGGATTGCAGGATGCGTGGTTCCAGCGAAAAGCCCGCGCCGAAGGGCGAGTGATAGCGGTCGCGAAAGGTTTCGGGGGTAAAGACCCGTTCGGCGGTGAGCCGGTCGCGAAAGCCGGGAAGCAAGGGCTCCAGCATGTCGGCCACGCGGGTCTTGTAGCTGTCGGCGAACCGGCCCCAGTCGGCGGCACCATGGCCCAGATGCGGCACGGGGCTTAGCGCGTAGAACGTGTCGTCGCCTTCGGGCGCGGCGCTGGGGTCGGTGACGGTCGGGCGATGGACATAAAGGCTCATGTCGCCGGTGATCCTGCCCGCCCGAAAGAGGTCGCGCAGATGTTCGCGGTAGGTCGGGCCGACCAGGATGGTGTGGTGCCCGGCGTCGGGCCACATCCGGCGGGTGTCACGGGTGCCGAAATACCAGACGAACAGCCCCATCGACCAGCGCGACCGGGCCAGGCGCTGATCGGTCCAGCGCCGTTTGCGGTGGTTGCGCAAGAGGGTGCCGTAGGTAAAGCCGGGATCGGCGTTGGAGATCGTCACTTCGGCCGGGATGTGCTGGCCGGTCTTCAGTCGAATCCCGGCGGCGCGGCCCCGGGCCACCACAATCTCGTCCGCCTCGGTGTTCAGCCGGACCTCGCCGCCCTGATCCTTGATCACGCGGACCATGGCATCGGCGATCGCCTGCACCCCGCCCATCGCGTAATGGACGCCAAAGGCCGCCTCCAGATGACTGACCAGGCCGTACATCGAGGTCACGCGGAACGGATCGCCGCCGATGAAAAGCGGATGGAAGCTCAAGGCGAACCGCAGCGCGGGGTCCGTGACGCGCGCGGCGGCATGGGCGTGGATCGACCGGTCGGCGCGCATCATCGCGAACTTCGGCAAGACCTTGATCAGGTCGATCAGCCGGTGCATCGGGCGGCGGCCAAGGTCCTGAAAACCGAAGTGATAGCGCGCCTCGGCCTCGCGCAGAAAGCGGTCGTAACCGGGCAAGTCCTGTGGCGACAGGCGCGCGACCTCGGCCCGCATCGCGGCGGTGCCGGGGCGCATGGTGAACTGACGGCCGTCCTGGAACCGGATGGTGTAGAACGGGTCCAGCGGGCGCAGGTCCACGTCCCGGTCAAAGTCGCGGCCCGTGGCGGCCCAAAGGTCGCGCAGCATCTGCGGCACGGTCACGATGGTCGGGCCAAGGTCGAAGCGGTGGCCCTGGTCGGTGATCGACGATCCGCGCCCGCCCGCCCGGTCCAGCCGGTCGACAACGGTGACGCGCCAGCCCTTCGCCCCCAGCCGCATCGCAGAGGCAAGGCCGCCAAGCCCCGCCCCGATGACGAGAGCCTGGCCGTGGGCGGGGGGAAGTGCGTGGGTCATGGCGGTGATGATAGAGTGTCCAGTTCAATTTACAACTCTGCTGTTCACGCGGCATTTATTCGCTTTTCCGCCGGGCATTTTGCGCTAGACTGTCCACACATCGTTACACTTGCCGGAGCGGCAGATGCCCACCGCGACCCTTTCCTTGTTCCGGTTTCAGGGCCTTGGCCCCCGGCTGTGGGTCATCGGCCAGATGGCCCTGGCCCGGCTGGCGCTGCGGCGCGAGGGGCGGCTTTCGTTCTGGAAGCTGTGCGGATCGGGCACAGGCGAAGGCTTTACGCCAAAGCCGAACTGGGGTGTCTGGGCGATTCTGGCGGTCTGGCCGGATGAGCCGACAGCGCGGTCGGGTGTGGCCGACAGCCCGGTCTGGCGGCGCTGGCGCGGGCGGGCGGTGGAAAGCGCCACGGTCTATCTGGCCCCCCTTTCGGCGCGGGGGGCCTGGTCCGGGGCCAACCCGTTTGCGCCCGACCCGCAGCCCCAGACCGGTGCAGGGCCGCTGGCCGTCCTGACAAGGGCCAGCGTGAAACCCTCGCGCGCGCTGCGGTTCTGGCGGCGGGTGCCCGACATTCAGGCGGTGATCGGCGCGAACCCCGATGTGCGGTTCAAGATCGGCATCGGCGAAGTGCCGCTTCTGCATCAGGTGACCTTTTCGATCTGGCCCGATGCGGCCAGCATGGCCCGCTTTGCCCGGGGCGACGGTCCGCACGCCCGGGCGATCAAGGCCGTCCGGGCCGAAGGTTGGTTCCGTGACGAACTTTACGCCCGCTTCCGGGTGCTGGGGGTGGACGGCCAGTGGAACGGCCGGGCGCTTCTGGATCCCGCCCTGCTAAGCCACCCCGACCCCGACCTAGCCGCATGAGGACCCCATGACCCAGCGCCAGCCTTTCCCGTTCTCGGCCATCGTGGGCCAGGAGGACATGAAGACCGCGATGGTGCTGACCGCAATCGACGCCAGCATCGGCGGCGTGCTGGTCTTTGGCGACCGGGGCACGGGGAAATCGACTGCCGTCCGCGCCTTGGCCGCCCTTTTGCCGCCGATCGAGGCGGTAGAGGGCTGCCCGGTCAATGCGCCCCGGCGCGACTTGTGCCCCGACTGGGCGGTGATCGCGTCCGACCGGATCGTGACCAAGCCGACTCCGGTCGTCGATCTGCCGCTTGGTGTGACCGAGGACCGGGTCGTCGGCGCGCTGGACATCGAGCGCGCCTTGACGCGGGGGGAAAAGGCGTTTGAACCCGGCCTCTTGGCGCGGGCGAACCGGGGGTATCTTTACATCGACGAAGTGAACCTCTTGGAGGATCACATCGTCGATCTGCTTCTGGACGTGGCACAATCCGGTGAAAACGTGGTGGAGCGTGAGGGCCTGTCGATCCGGCACCCGGCGCGCTTTGTGCTGGTGGGGTCCGGCAACCCCGAGGAAGGCGAGCTTCGGCCCCAGCTTCTGGACCGGTTCGGCCTGTCGGTCGAAGTGACCAGCCCAAAGGACATCGCCACGCGGGTCGAGGTGATCAAGCGCCGCGATGCCTATGAAAACGGGCATGACCGCTTCATGAAGACCTGGCGTCCGCTGGACGCAGGCCTGCGCAACCAGATCCTTGCCGCGCGTGCGGCGCTGCCAAAGCTGAAGACTCCGAATGTCGTGCTGCATGACTGCGCGGCCTTGTGTCTGGCGCTGGGATCGGACGGATTGCGGGGCGAACTTACGTTGCTGCGCGCCGCCCGGACGCTGGCGGCGTTCGAGGGCGCTGCGGCGGTCAAGCGGTCGCACTTGCGCCGGGTGGCCCCGATGGCCCTGTCGCATCGCCTGCGCCGCGATCCTCTGGACGAGGCGGGATCAGCAGCCCGCGTGGGCCGGACCCTGGCGGAGGTGCTGCCCTGAGCGATCTGTCGCCCGACGCCTTTGCCGCTGACGCCCCGGCCCTGCCCGGCGATCCCGCCTGGGAAAGGGTGGGGCTGGTGCTGTCGGTGCTGGCGGTCGATCCGGCGGGGCTGGGGGTGGGGTATCTCAAGTTCATGGTGAACTCGATCGGCACGCAGGCCGACACGAAGCGCGTGGACGCCGCCATCTCGCTCCCCAACTGGAACGGGAACG
>JAKQLM010000266.1 GCA_029567145.1 Pseudomonadota bacterium | reverse complement strand
TCTTGCGGTCAAGACAGCGGACGATCCGTTCGCCGTCGGACAGGACCCAGTCGCCAATGGCCAGATCGCCCGCCGTCAGCGTGCCGGTCATCGGCAGCGTCACCGGCCCATCGGCGGACAGCCCGTCGATCCGGGCGCGGTGCACGCCCGAAATGCGGATCGGGGTCAGGTCAAGGTCGGATTCGTCAAGTTGAGAAAGGAAGAAGTTGCTCCAGCCAAGGCTGGCCAGCGTCAGTGGATGATCCAATGGATGCGTTCCCTGCAAACGTCACGAATGCCCGGTGCAGACCCGAAAGCGGGCGTGCGGGCGATCTGGTCGGGCCGGAACGCAGGCTGAAATTTCAGCGCGACCGAGCCCGGAGGGGTGCAACGACAGTCATGGACATCCTCCGCTTCAGACGGTGGTAGGGTGAGAGGCTGGACAACGACCCAAGCGGGGCTCGTTACGGCTGCTTCCTTCCGGACCTGACCGGGTTGGCGAGGTGCCTGCCCGCGCCAACCTCTCACGCCGGGATATAGGGGATCGGCGGGCGGGGCGCAAGGTCACGGAACAGCCGCGCAGGCAGGCTGCGCAACACACCGGGGTCACGCCGGGCACGGGCCAGGGTCCAGGCCCCCTCGACCGCGATCAAAAGCGTTTCGGCCTGCATCTGGGCGTCGGCTTCGGGCAGGCCAAGGCGGCGGGCGTGACCGGCCACAGCGTCGATCAGGCGCTGGAACACGGCTTCGGCATGGCTGCGGAAATCGGCACTTTCCGGGCAGTCGAACAGCAGCGCGGAAATCGGGCATGTGTCGGCGGCATCGGCGATCTGGAACAGTTTCGCCAGTTTGTGAAAGTAGTGCGTCGCCCCTTCGCGGTAGCCGGGGGCGGGCAGGAAGGCGTCGTCGATGATCCGGATCAGCATGGCGGCGGTCCAGTCGGCGGCCGCCTTGGCCAGATCGACCTTCCCTGCCGGAAAGAAATGGTAAAGCGAGCCCTTGGGCACCCCCGCTTCGGACAGGATCTCGGCCAGACCGGTGGCGTGATAGCCCCGACGCCGGAACAGCGTTGCGGCGGCGGTGATCAGGCGGTCACGGGTGCTGGGTTCGGTGGCCATGGGCCGAGTCTAGGCGATGCGGGGCGGGAATACAAAGACTAGACCGATTGGTCCAATCCATGCTATTAGACCAATCGGTCTAGTTGGCGGAGGATCGGCGATGGTGGCGATGCAGCGGATCGAGGCAGAGGGCGCGGTCACGATCCCGGCCGACGGCGCTGTGCTGGCCGGACGCCTGGTCCGGCCCAAGGGCGCAGTGCGGGCGGCGGTGGTCCTGCATGGGGCGACGGGGGTGCCTGCGGGATACTACCGGGGCTTTGCCGACTGGCTGGCAGAGACGCGCGAGCTGGCGGTCCTGACCTATGACTATCGCGATTTCGGGGGGTCGGCCCCCGGTCGCATGGCCCGGTCGGCGGCCACGATGATCGACTGGGGCCTGCGCGATCAGGCGGCGGCGCTGCGGGCGCTGGGTCGGCTGGTGCCGGGCGTGCCGCGCTGGGTGATCGGGCATTCGCTGGGCGGGCTGTGGCTGGGGTTCCATCCCGAAATGGCCGGGGTTGAACGGGTGGTGACCGTGGGGTCGGGGCTGATCCACGTGTCCGACCATCCGTTCGGTTACCGGATGAAGG
>JAKQLM010000258.1 GCA_029567145.1 Pseudomonadota bacterium | reverse complement strand
TCCGATGCTGGCGACGGGAAACTCCAGCGCGGCGGCGGTGTCGCTGCTGAAGGCGGCGGGGGCCAGGCAGATCCGGTTCCTGTGCCTTCTGGCCGCGCCCGAGGGCATCGCCCGGATGAAGGAGGCGCATCCCGATGTGCCGATCGTCACGGCGGCGGTGGACAGCCATCTGAACGATCACGGCTATATCGTGCCGGGCCTTGGCGACGCCGGGGACCGGATGTTCGGCACCAAATGACGCGGGGGACCGCTTTCGCCCTGGCGGTGGCCCTGATTGGCGGGGCGGCTGCGGCGCGCGATCTGATCCAGCCTGCGGAACTGCCTCCGGCCAGCTATGCCGGGCAGCAGTACGTCGACAGCAAGGGCTGTCTTTTCATGCGGGCGGGCCAGGCGGGGAAAGAGCTTTGGCTGCCCCGGGTGACGCGCGAGGGCGTGCCGGTCTGCGGCAATCCTCGGTCGGGTATCCGGGTCCCGGTGGTGGAGGAGGGCGCGTCTGTCGCGGTGGACCCGGCACCTTCGGCTGCGGCAACCGCCCCGGCTGACGACCCTGCGGCGGGCGGGTTTTACGTCGCGGTGGGCAGTTTCGGAGTGGCGGCGAACGCCGACAAGGCGGTGGCCCGGCTGTTGGCGCTGAACTATCCCTTTGCGCGCGGGCGCTTGCCAGATGGCAGTACCACGCTGGTCACGGTCTTTGCCGGGCCGTTCGGCAGCGCCGCCGCCGCCGCCAAGGCGCAGGCCGAGCTGCACGGGGCGGGCTTTCCGGACGCGATCATGGTCGGGCCCTAGCCCGAACAGATGCCCTGCAGCGCGACCCAGGATTCGTCCGGGATCAACGGCGACGGGGCAAGCCCCTTGTAGGGGTCGCCTTCGACCAGCCCGCCGAACACCGTACCGTCAGGATCGACCGCAACGGCATAGGGCGAGGCCGGGACCTGCGCCGCCGTGAAGGCCGCGATCAGCAGGTCATCCGGCAGATCGGGCGGCGCGGCGCGCAGCGCGGTTTCGCCGTAGCCCAGCAATGCGCTGTCGGGCAGGTCCGCCGTGGTCAGCAGCTGGAAGGTCGCGCGGAGGCCCGCGTGCTGCAGCAGCGGGATGATCGGATCGGCGGCACGGGCTTGCAGCCGCTCGACCAGTGCGGCACCGGCGGCGGCTTCGGGGCCGTTCGCGTCCTCGATCATGCGGCGGGGCAGGATGATCACGTCGCCGGGCAGGTGCATCGCGCGGTCCACGCCTTCGGGCAGAACGTAAAGGATCGGCGTGTCGACCGGGCCGAACACCCGTTCGGACAGGGCGGCAAGCGCCTGCAGGCCAAGCTGGTTGTCGCAGGGCGCGCCAGTGACGCGGATCAGGTCGTCCAGCACGCGCTGGCCGATTTCGGCCCGCTGGGCAGGGGGCACGACCGAGGCGGTATGGTTGACCAGCGCGCCCGGCAGCCAGATGAAGCCAAGCGCCACCAGACCGGCCACCATGCCGCCCAGGATCAGCCCGCGCAGCCGACCGGGCCGCGCAATTGCCGCCTTTACCGCCGCGCGAACGGTATCCAGCGCGGCGATCATGTCGGGGTCGGTCAGTTCAAGGCTTTCGCTGGCCTCGGCCCCCGGGGCAAAGACTGGCGGTTCGTCGCCCTTGTTGATGCGTTCGACCGCGGGCAGCGACCAGTGGCTGATCGCCTCGCCGCTTTTGGGGTCGGACAGGATCAGCGTCGCTTCGCCAAAGCGCACCAGCACCTCGCGGCGCTGGTCTTGCGGCGTCTCGCGCCACAGGCCCGAGCATTCAAGCCTTTGGTACTTTTTAAGGGCCGTCATCGGGCGCGGGGTCTCTGCCTGTCTTTTGGCGACCTTAGCCGCAGCGCAGGCAGTTCACAACAAGATGCCGGGGGCAGACCGCCGGTCCGCGACGGGAAAGCCGGGCGATTGGGTCGCGTTCAGGCGGGCGCGGGGGGCAAAGCGCAGGCAGAACCGGGTCAGGACATGACAGGCAGGATGATGAGCGACGCCCCGAACCGGACCCTGGCCGCCTTTGGCGCGGTGCTGATCTATGCCTGCATCATCGCCTTCACCGACAATTACGTCCGGGTGATCGCGGCGGATGCGGGGTTGTGGCAGTTCCACGCCACGCGAACCGCGATGGCCTTTGCGATCCTGGCGCTGGCGGCCCTGCCGATGGGGTTGAAGCTGTGGCCAAGGCGACCCTGGGCTGTCTTTGCGCGGTCCGCTGTCCACGGGACGGCGATGCTGATCTATTTCGGCGCGCTTGCGTTCCTGCCGGTGGCCCAAGTTGCGGCCGGACTTTTCACCGCGCCGATCTTTGTGCTGTTCTTCCAGCGCTACCTGTACGGGCAGCCTTTCCGCGGGATCCAGATCCTTGCGGTGGTCGTCGGGTTTGCGGGCGTGGTTCTTGTCCTGGGGCCCGAGGCGCTGTCGGGGGCGACGCTGGCCGCTTTGCTGCCGGTGATCTCGGGCGCGCTCTATGCGATGGGCAACATCGCCACGCAGCGCTGGTGCGCGGGCGAGACGGCCGAGTCGGTGGTGGCCGGGTTCTTCGGGATGCTGGGGGTTTACGGGCTGGTCGGGATGGCCGTGCTTTGGGCCTTTCCGCTGGTCGTCCCGGTGGGGACCGAGGGGTTTCTCATGCGCGGGCCGGTCTGGCCTACGGGCACGTTCCTGTGGTGGACCTTCGTCCAGGCTGCGGGGTCGCTGGTCGGGGTGGGCATGTTCGTGAAGGCCTATCAGATGGCCGAAGTCTCACGCGTGTCGGTGTTCGAATACGTGATCCTGCCAGCCTCGGCGCTGTGGGGCTTCATCCTGTGGGGCGAGACGCTAAGCTGGCTTGCCTGGGTGGGGATGGCGCTGATCGCATTGGCCGGGATCATCATCGCGCGGCCGCAGCCACAGCCGGGTCAGTCGCCCACCGCCGCGCGCCAGTGACGGCGGCACAGGCTGACGTAGGTTTCGTTGCCGCCGATCACCACCTGTTCGCCATCCTTCAGCGCCCGGCCATCCGGCCCCTTGCGGACGACCATCGTCGCCTTCTTGCCGCAATGGCAGATCGTGCGGACCTCGCGCATCTCGTCCGCCCAGGCCAGCAGCGCGGCAGAGCCGGGGAAAAGGTTGCCCTGGAAATCGACCCGCAGCCCGTAGCACATCACCGGCACGCCCAGGTCATCGACGGCGCGGGCCAGTTGCCAGACCTGCGCCTTTGACAGGAACTGCGCTTCGTCGATGAAGACGCAGGCGACGCGGCCGGCAGCGAAACGGGTCGCAAGCTTGGCAAACATGTCCTCGTCCGGGGCAAAGGTGTCGGCAGGGTCGCCGATGCCGATGCGGCTGGCGATCCGGCCCTCTCCGGCCCGCTTGTCGAACTGCGCGGTGATCAGGTAGGTGACCATCCCGCCTTCGCGGTAGTTGTGCGAGGCTTGCAACAGCAGGGTCGATTTGCCCGCGTTCATGGTGGAGTAGTTGAAGTAAAGCTTGGCCATGCCGCCTGCTAGCCCAAAGCCGACCCCCGCCGCAAGCATCCTGACGGGACGCGCACGGCGGAGGTGGAACTGGTCACTGGCCACAAACCGTGGGGCACAGGGTGGGGGCTGGCAGGCCCGGTCACGCTACTTTGGCGGAAAATCCGCCGCACTGGTCAAGAAAGGCCCGCCGCCCCCGACTGTTCGTCGCCGCCCCCGTTTCCGGGCGCAAGCGACGGGCCCCCACCTAAACGCCGATGCTGGGGACATCGGCACACTCGCTACCGTTCCGACGCTGGGCCGGAACCTCTTTATCCATGACAAATGGTTCCCCGTTGGTTAATGGGAATTGTCCAATGTCTTTCCCCGGTTGCGCGACACTTCGGGGGTTGTGGAGTGGGTCATGTCGATTGCGTCCTATCTGAAAAAACACACCGAGGCGCTGGTCAAGGAGGTCGGCATCGAGGCCGCCTGCGAATTGACCGGCAAGTCCAAGGCAACGCTGGGGCGCTATTATTCCGACAGTGCCGAGCATGACGACAGGTTCATGCCGATCGACGTGGTGGCGCAGCTGGAGGCGGCAAGCCGCTTCCCGCATGTCACGGCGTCGCTGGCCGATCTGCGGGGCATCACGCTGTCCTATGACGCGGAAAAGCGGAACGCGGCCTCGTCCGGCGTCAACCATGATGTCGTGGCCCTGGCCCAGCGGTTCGGGCTGTTGATGGCCGAATACAATCAGGCGATCGGTGACGGCAAGATCAGCGTCAACGAAGCGAAACGCCTGCTGCGCGAGACGCTGGCGATCCAGCAGGTGCTCTTGGACATGAAACTGAACCTGGAGGAAGAGGCGACCTGAGGCCTTGGCCCCAGGTCCCCGGGGGCCTTAGCCCGGACGCCGCTTCTGCCCGCCACCATCGGTGCGGCGCGGGGCGAAGGTGCCGCCTTGGGGTTTCGGTGCGCCACCCTGACGCGGCTTCTGACCGGCAGGACGCTGGCCCGGGGCCGGGGGCTTTGACCCGGCCTTCTGACCACCCCGGCCACCGCCCGGACGCTGGCCACGGTTCTGCCCCGGCTTCGGAGCGGCTGCCACCATCTCGGCCGACCACGGCGCGCCGCCCAGGACCGGGATCGGCTTTTTCAGCAGCTTTTCGACGGCCAGCAATTCGCCCATCTCGGCCGGTGCGCAGAAGGCGACGGCGGTGCCTTCGGCGCCCGCACGGGCAGTCCGGCCAATCCGGTGGACATAGTTTTCCGGCACGTTCGGCATGTCGAAGTTGTAGACGTGGCGCACGGTCGGAATGTCGATCCCGCGCGCGGCGACGTCGGTGGCGACCAGCACGTCAAGCTGCCCGCTGCGGAATTCGGTCAAGGTGCGGTCGCGCTGGTTCTGGCTTTTGTTGCCGTGGATCGACCCGACCTTGAAGCCCCAGGTTTCCAGCAGTTTGGAAAGCTTTTCCGACCCGTGCTTGGTGCGGCCGAAGACGAGGGCCTGCTCGCCCGGGTGCTTCTTGAGGTATTCCTCCAGGAGCCGCGCCTTGTCGCCGTTCGGGATGTAGTGGACGCCCTGGACGATCCGCTCGATCGGCTTGCCGGGGGGGGCGACCTGCACCTTGATCGGATCGCGCAGGTAGGTGTCGGCGATTTCAGAAATGTCCTTGGGCATGGTGGCCGAGAACAGCAGCGTCTGGCGCTTCAGCGGGATGTGCTTGGCGATCTTGCGCAGGGAATGGATGAAGCCCATGTCGAGCATGTGGTCGGCCTCGTCCAGCACCAGATAGGCGCACTGGTCCAGCTTGACGTCGCCGCGTTCCAGAAGGTCGATCAGCCGACCCGGAGTTGCCACCAGGACGTCGGTGCCCTTGGACAGGGCCTGCGCCTGCTTGAACAGGGACGCGCCGCCAACGACCATGGTGATCTTGACGGCGGTGCCCTTGGTGAACACCTCGAAGTTGTCCTTGATCTGGCCGATCAGTTCGCGCGTGGGCGCAAGGATCAGCGCGCGGACGTTCTTCGGTCCCGGCGGATGGCCGATGTCCAGAAGACGGTGCAACAGCGGCAGCCCGAAAGCCGCCGTCTTGCCGGTGCCGGTCTGCGCGAGGCCCATCAGGTCGCGGCCTTGCATGATATGGGGAATGGCCTGCGCCTGGATCGGCGTGGGCGTCTGAAGCGTGGTCTTTTCCAGCGCCTTGAGGATTTTCGGCGACAGGCCGAGGTCGGCAAACGTGGTCATGGGTAGCGTCCATCGAACAAAGGGCCCGCGACCCTCGTCCCGGGCGAGTGCCCGTGACCGTGCCGCAAGCGGCGCCCCTGCGTGAATCTGGGAACCCGGTGTCCGGACCCTTCGGTGCTCACGCGGCACAGGTCATCGGACGGGGGACACATGGGGCGGATCGGCGGAAAAGTCAACCCGGGGTAAACTGGGTGCCCGATTCCCGGGCAAACTGGCGGCGACCGGTCTGGAATTCCGACCCGTTTCGCAAGGGGCCCGCTTCCTGTCTGGACCTTGCGCCCGCGAAAGCGTATGAATGTTCCGCGTTTGTGCCGAGTGGCCGTTCCAGCATGCCCGCCCTTTTGCGGGGCCATTTTCGGAAAACACCTTCTCTTTCAACAGGATATGGGCGCCCCTGCTATGCCGAAATTTCACCGCATCGCCGCAGTCTGCGTGACCATTGCCGCCGGGGCCTGGATCGCGACGGGCGAATTCACGTCCGTGGGCAGCGCACAAGAGGCCGAAGCCGCCGAAGCGACGCCCGAGGCGGTTGTCGAAACCGCGCCAAAGCCGCTGGTGCGGACGGTCGCGGCGGCCGATCCGGTGGTGATCGACCACGCGCGCACGATCCGGCTGGCGGGCGTCACGGCGGCGGACAAGCGCGCGGCGCTGGCGGCCCGCGCCGAAGGCGTGATCAGCAGCCTTGCCCTGACCAAGGGCAGCCCGGTCGAAGCCGGTGCCCTGGTGATGACGCTGGAGGGGCCGGAAACGCTGGCCCAGGCCGACATCGCCGAAATCGCCCTGGCGCAGCGCGACCGCGAGCTGGACCGCGCCGAAAAGCTGTTCGCGGGCGGCAACACGCCGGAAATCGAGGTGCTGAACGCCCGTTCGGCACGCGATGCGGCGGCGGCAGAGCTGATCCGGGCGCGGGCGGCGGTCGACCGGCTGGAACTGCGCGCGCCCTTTGCCGGGATCGTGGACACGGTCGATGTCGAGATCGGCGAATGGGTGCAGACCGGGGCGGGGGTGGCGACGATTCTGGCGCTGGACCCGATCGTGGTGAAGGTCGAGGTCAGCGAACGGGATCTTGCGTCAGTCGGCAACGGCTCGACCGCGCTGGTTCGGCTGGTCAACGGGGCCGAACTTGATGGCACCGTGCGGCTGATCGCCCGCGAAGCCACGGCCGAGACCCGGACCTTTCCGGTGGAAATCGCGCTGCGCAACGCCGATCTGGGGCTGTCGTCGGGCATGACCGCCGAGGTCGAGCTGAAGGCCGCCCCGGTCCGTGCCGTAGTGGTGCCCCGGTCGATCATCACTTTGGCCGAGGACGGGGCCTTGGGCGTCCGTGTGGTCGGGCCCGACAACATCGCGCAGTTCGCCGCCGTCACCGTGATCGACGACACGCCCGAAGGGCTGGTCGTGACCGGCATCCCGGACGGCGTGCGGGTGATCGTCGCCGGGCAGGACCTGGTGCGCAACGGCGACCCGGTCGAGGTCAAGGCCAGCACCGAGGCCAGCCAATGAGACTTGTCGAAACCGCCATTGCCAACGCGCGGCTGACGATCTCGGTCCTGTTGATCCTGATGCTGGCCGGGGCGATGGCCTATGTCAGCATCCCGAAAGAGGCCGAGCCGGACATCCAGATTCCGATCCTGTATGTCAGCATGGGCTATTCCGGGATTTCCCCCGAAGACAGCGAACGGCTGCTCTTGCGGCCGATGGAAACCGCGCTGAAGTCGATTTCCGGCATCAAGAAGATGACTTCGACCGCCTATCAGGGCGGCGGCAACGTGCTGATCGAGTTCCAGGCGGGGGCGGACCTGTCCAAAGCGCTGGAGGATGTGAGGAACAAGGTCGCGCAGGCCCGGCCCGAACTGCCGGACGGCGCGGACGAGCCGACGGTCAACGAGGTCAACCTGTCCGAATTCCCGATCCTGGTCATCACGCTGTCGGGCGACGTGCCCGAACGGGTGCTGGCCACCGCCGCCCGCGAGCTGCGCGACCGGATCGAGGAACTGCCGCCAGTGCTGGAGGCCAACCTGCAGGGCGTCCGCGACGATCTGGTCGAGGTGGTGATCGACCCCGGCAAGCTGGCCAGCTATGGCCTGCGCCCCGACATCCTGATCGCGGGCTTTGCGGCCGGGAACCAGCTGGTCGCCGCGGGTGCTTTGGAAGGGGCCATGGGCCGCTACGCGATCAAGGTGCCGTCGCTGCTGGAAACCGTGCCGGACGTGGCCAACCTGCCCATCGTGTCGACCGGAACCGCGACGGTGCGGGTTGGCGACATCGCCACCATCCTGCCCACGCTGAAGGACCCCGACACGATCACCCGCCTGAACGGCCAGCCCGCCGTCGCGATCGAAGTGTCGAAAAGGTCGGGCGCGAACCTGATCGAGACGGTGGATCAGGCCAAGGCGGTG
>JAKQLM010000244.1 GCA_029567145.1 Pseudomonadota bacterium | reverse complement strand
TGACCCGCAACAACCGGGTGGCGGCGGCGGACATGCTGGGCCTGTCGCGGCAATCGCTGTATGTGAAGCTGCGCAAGTATGGACTTTTGAACAAGGACGGCGAATAGGCCGGTTTGATCTGGATCAGAGTGGTGTCACGCCCTGACTGTCAACGTAAGTTGACACAAATGGGGGCCACCGATGCGCATCCTTTTCGTTCACCCGAACTACCACTCTGGCGGGGCCGAGATTGCCGGGAACTGGCCGCCGGCCTGGGTCGCCTATCTGGCAGGCGCGCTGAAGGCCAAGGGGTTCGACGACGTCCATTTCATCGATGCGATGACGATGCATGTCAGCCCCGACGACCTGCGCGCGCGGATGGTGGCGCTGCAGCCCGACATCATCGGCGTGACCTCGATCACCCCGTCGATCTATGCGGCGGAAGAGGTGCTGAAAATCGCCTCGGAAGCGATCCCGAACGCGGTGCGCCTGCTTGGCGGGGTCCATGCCACGTTCATGTACCGGCAGGTCCTGTCCGAAGCGCCCTGGATCGACGTCATCGCGCGCGGCGAGGGCGAAGAGATCATGCTGGCCCTGGCCGAAGCGGTGCGCGACGGGCGCTGGCCCGAAGATCGCCGCAAGATCAAGGGCCTGGCCTATCTGGACGGGACCGAGATTGTCGCCACCCAGGCCGCGCCCACGGTCAAGGACCTGGACAGCATCCGCCCCGACTGGACGCTGATCGACTGGCCGCATTACATCTACATCCCGCTGGGCGTCCGGGTCGCGATCCCCAACATGGCGCGGGGTTGCCCCTTTACCTGCAGCTTCTGCAGCCAGTGGAAATTCTGGCGCGACTACCGCGTGCGCGACCCCAAGGCCGTGGCGGACGAGATCGAGGATCTGGTGACCAACCATCAGGTCGGGTTTTTCATCCTGGCCGACGAGGAACCCACCATCAACAAGAAGACGTTCGTCGAATTCTGCCAGGATCTGATCGACCGTGGCCTGAACGACCGGGTGAAATGGGGCATCAACACCCGGGTGACCGACATCTACCGCGACCGCGACCTGTTGAAGTTCTACCGCAAGGCCGGGCTGGTGCATGTGTCCCTTGGCACCGAAGCGGCGGCGCAGATGCAGCTGGACATGTTCAACAAGGAAACCAAGGTCGAGGAAAACAAGGAAGCGATCCGCCTGCTGCGTGAGGCCGACATCTTCACCGAAGCCCAGTTCATCGTGGGGATGGACAACGAGACGCCCGCGACGCTGGAGGAAACCTACCGCATGGCCTGGGACTGGCAGCCCGACCTTGCCAACTGGTCGATGTATACGCCCTGGCCGTTCTCTCCCCTGTTCCAGGAGATCAAGGATCAGGTCGAAGTCTTTGATTTCTCGAAGTACAACTTTGTCACTCCGATCATGAAACCGGCTGCGATGACGCGGGGGGAACTGCTGGACGGGGTGATGAAGAACTATCGCCGCTTCTATATGCGCAAGGCGCTGTTCCACTATCCGTGGCGCGGGACCGGGTTCCGGCGGCGCTATCTGCTGGGCTGTCTCAAGGCGTTCATCAAGGCCGGGGTCGGGCGCACGTTCTATGACCTTGGCAAGGCGGGCTATTGGGGGCCGCAGACCAAGGGGCAGGTGGATTTCCACTTTGACGAGACCCGCACGATTGCCGAAGCGCAGATGGCCGACTGGGACGCCACCGCCGAACGCAGCCGCAAGCACAAGGAACGGCAAGAGGCGGTGCGGGCGCAGATGAAGGCGCGCGCCAAGGACCGGGCGGTTCCCGACCTGTCCCCGATGGCCTGCGGCGGCGGGACCGAGCAGATGCGGGAACCGGCGGAATAGCGGGTGGACGACCCGGCGCAGGGCGGGGCGCGGATCGGGCCGAACGCGATCCTGCAACTGGTGCCGGTGCTGGACCGGTTGGAAGGGCGGGCCTTGCGCGATCAGGTGCTGGCCTTGGCCGGGGCTGCGGTGCCGCCCCCTGACGCCGGGATGTGGCCCGAGGCCGCCTGCCGCGCGGTGCATCTGGCGGTCTATCATCTGTGCGCCGACCGTGCCGCCCGGATCATGGCCGAGGCTGGAACGGGCACCGCCGACTACATCCTGGCGCACCGGATTCCGGGTCCGGCGCAGCGGCTGATCCGGTCGGTCCCGGCCTGGGTCGGGGCGCGGGTGCTGACCGCAGCCATCGCGCGCCACGCCTGGACCTTTGCCGGGTCGGGGCGGTTTCGCACTGTCGTCCGCGCGCCCCTGGTGCTGGAAATCGCGGCCAACCCGCTGTCGCCTGGCGGTCCCTGCCACTGGCACGCCGCTGTGCTGCAGCGGCTGTATCGCGTGCTGGTCTGGCCCGAGGCCCGGGTCGAGCCGGTCGAAGACGGCGCTGTCAGCCGGTTCACCATCCGGCCGTCCTGAAGCGCTGCGCCAAGGGGTGAATCTGCGCTTGCCCGACTCTCAACTGTAATGTTTACTTGACACATGACTGTCAGCTCCATCATCCCGATCCGCCGCTACCCAGACCTGCGCGCCATGCTGCGGCTGATCAAGCCGATCACCTGGTTTCCGCCGGTCTGGGCCTTTCTGTGCGGGGCGGTGTCGTCGGGCGTTACCCTGGGTGCGAACTGGCAGACCGTGCTACTTGGCATGGTCCTGGCCGGTCCGGTGGTCTGCGGCATGAGCCAGGCCGCGAACGACTGGTGCGACCGGCATGTCGATGCGGTGAACGAACCCGACCGCCCGATCCCCTCGGGCCGCATCCCGGGCCGCTGGGGGCTGTGGATCGCGCTGGCAATGACCGTGCTGTCGCTGGCGGTGGGCTGGCTGCTGGGGCCGTGGGGCTTTGGCGCAACCCTGGTCGGCGTGATCGCGGCCTGGGCCTATTCGGCGGAACCCGTCCGGCTGAAGCGGTCGGGCTGGTGGGGGCCGGGCCTTGTCGGCCTGTCCTATGAAGGCCTGCCCTGGTTCACCGGGGCTGCGGTCCTCTTGAACGCCGCCCCGAGGTTCGAGGTGATCGTGATGGCCGCGCTCTACGCCTTTGGCGCACACGGGATCATGACGCTGAACGATTTCAAAGCGTTGGATGGGGATCGCCAGCATGGTGTCCGCTCGCTGCCCGTTGTTCTTGGCCCCGAGGTTGCCGCCCGCATCGCCTGCACCGTGATGGGCATGGCGCAGGCCTTGGTGATCGCCTTCCTGGTCGTCCTGGACAAACCCTGGCACGCCCTGGCCGTCACCGCGCTGCTGGCGCTGCAAATCGCCGCCATGCGGGTCCTGTTCCGCGACCCCAAGGGCAAGGCCCCCTGGTACAACGGCACCGGAGTCGTCCTGTACGTCACCGGCATGATGATCACGGCCTTTGCCCTGCGGGGGCTGGCATGACGCTGTCCGGGCTGCAGATCGTGCGGCTTGGCCTGATCCTGCTTTGCCTTGGTGCCGTGGTGGTGCTGACGACCTCGACGCTGAACCGGCTGATGGTGGTGGAACTGGCGCTGCCCGCGATGCTGTCTGGCGCGCTGGTGGCGCTGCATTCCTTTGTCCAGATCACCCGGCCAAGCTGGGGCTTCTGGTCCGACGCGCAGGGGTCGCGCACAAGGTTCATCATCGGCGGGATGGCGGTCCTGTCCACCGGTGCGGCCCTTGCCTCGCTCATGGTAGCGATGGGCATCGCGGGGCAGGGGGCTGGGCTTGCCGTCTCCATCCTCGCCTATGTCCTGATCGGCATCGGCGCTGGAGCCTCGGGGACCTCGCTGCTGGCGCTTCTTGCCAGCGGGTGCGCCCCGCAGCGCCGCGCCGCAGCGGCAACGATCACCTGGCTGATGATGATCTTCGGCATCGCCGTCACCTCGGGCGTGATCGGCGCGGTTCTGGACCCCTATTCGCCGCAGCGCCTGATGACCATTGTCGCGGTGGTGACCCTCGGCGCGGTTGCGCTGACTGCCCTGGCGATCCACGGGATCGAGCGCCGCGTTCTGCCCAGCCGTCCGCCAGAGGACACCCCGCTTCGTCAAGGCCTGGCCCAGGTCTGGTCCGAACCGCGCACCCGCACCTTCACCCTGTTCATCTTCCTGTCGATGACCGCCTTTTTCCTGCAGGAACTGATCCTGGAGCCCTACGCGGGCCTTGTCTTCGCTTTCAGCCCCGGCCAGTCCACCAGCCTGTCGGGCGCGCAGCATGGCGGCATGTTCGTCGGAATGCTGGCGGTCGGGATTGCGGTTTCGGGGCTGAAGCTGGGCACGCTGCGGCTTTGGGTCACGGCGGGATGTCTGGGGTCCGCGCTGATGCTGGGCGTGATCGCGGCGCTGGGCCAGTGGGGCGGGACGGGGCTAGGCGCTGCGGTCGCCCTGCTGGGCGTCTTCAACGGCATGTTCGCCATCGCCTCGATCGGGGCGATGATGCAGCTGGCCGGGCAGGGCCGCGCCGGACGCGAGGGCACGCGGATGGGCGTCTGGGGCGCGTCGCAGGCGATTGCGCAGGGCCTTGGCGGCTTTGCCGGGGCAGCGCTGGTCGATGCGCTGCGGCTGGCGGGCGACACGGCGGATGCCTTCGGCCTGGTCTTTGCGCTGGAGGCGGGCCTGTTCCTTGCGGCGGGCCTGATGGCCTGGCGGATCATTGACGGCGGGCGGCTGCGGTCCCCTGACAGCACCCCCGATCCCACCTTCATTCCAGGAGAATGAGCATGAGCTACGATGTGTTCGTCGTCGGCGGTGGCCCATCCGGGGCCACGGCGGCCGAGGATCTGGCGCGCGCGGGCAAACGCGTGGCGCTGCTGGACCGGGCCGGCCGGATCAAGCCCTGCGGCGGGGCCGTCCCGCCCCGGGCGATCAAGGATTTCGCGATTCCCGACGCGCTGATCGTCGCCAAGGTCGATGTGGCCCGCATGATCTCGCCCACGGGCCGGTCGGTCGATATCCATATCGAGAACGGCTATGTCGGCATGGTGGACCGCGAACATTTCGACGAGTTCCTGCGGGATCGCGCCGTCAAGGCAGGGGCGGACCGGCTGACCGGCACTTACCTGCGGATCGAGCGTGACGCTGCCGGAACGCATGTCGTGTGGCGTGACAAGGCCAGCGGCGATGAAGTGCGCAGCCTGACCCGGCTGATCATCGGGGCCGATGGGGCTAGGTCGGTCGTCGCGCGGGACGAGGTTCCGGGCGGCGACACCATTCCTTATGTCATCGCCTATCACGAGATCATCAAGGCTCCTGCGGCCAACAAGGACTATGACCCGAACCGCTGCGACGTGATCTATGACGGCCGCATTTCCCCCGATTTCTATGGCTGGGTGTTCCCGCACGGCGATCAGGCCAGCGTGGGCATGGGCACCGGCGTCGACGGGGTGGACCTGAAACAGGCGACAGCGGCGCTGCGGGCCTCGTCCGGTCTGACGGGGTGCGAAACGATCCGCAAGGAAGGCGCGCCGATCCCGCTGAAACCCCTGGACCGCTGGGACAACGGTCGTGACGTGGTGCTGGCGGGCGACGCGGCGGGGGTGGTGGCCCCGTCTTCGGGCGAGGGTATCTACTATGCCATGCTGGGCGGTCGGGTGGCGGCGACAGCGGCGCAGGCCTGCCTTGCGTCGGGCAAGGCGCGCGACCTGAAACTGGCGCGCAAGCTGTTCATGAAGGACAACAAGACCGTGTTCAAGGTCTTGCGGTCGATGCAGGACGCCTACTACAAGTCCGACGAACGCCGCGAACGCTTTGTCAGCCTGTGTCACGATGTCGATGTGCAGAAGCTGACGTTCGAGGCCTACATGAACAAGAAACTGGTGGCCGCTCGGCCCCTGGCGCATCTGAAGATCGGCGTGAAGAACGTGGCGCATCTGATGGGCTGGGTAAAGCCTTCCTGGGTCTGAACGATGGACGCAAGCCTTGCAGAACTGATCCCGGCCTGGGTCGACGGGCGGCTGGTGCCGGTCGGCAAGCTGGAGGTCCACCAGCGGGGCCTGCGGCACAAGGCGGTGTCGGTCTTCGTGCTGGACGGCACGCGCGTCCTGATCCAGAAGCGCGCGGCGGGCAAGTATCACACGCCGGGCCTTTGGGCGAACACCTGCTGCACCCATCCCCTGTGGGAGGAAGACGCCGCCTCTTGCGCGGTGCGACGGTTGCGCGAAGAATTGGGGATCACCGGGCTTGTCCCTGCCTTTGCCGGTCAGGTCGAATACCGCGCCGATGTCGGGGGCGGGCTGGTCGAACATGAACTGGTCGACATTTTCGTCGCCAAAGCCGGCGTCGGGCTTGAGGTCCGACCTGATCCGTCCGAAGTCGAAGCCCTGCGTTGGGTCGATCTTGACGCACTGAAGGCCGAAGTGCAGCGCCAGCCAGAGCGGTTCACTCCATGGTTGCGGATCTATCTGGCTGACCATCTGGCACAGATCTTCGGAGCCGCTCTCTCCGGTGGCCGGTAGGCGGAATTTTCGAAAATTCCGCATCGGAGCCTTCAAAGGCTCCGGTCCGATTTCTTTGAAGAAATCGGTGCGTCACACCAGCCGGTCGCCTATCGCCCGCAGGATCGCGCCCGCGTCCTCTTCATGCGCCAGATGCCCCAGGGCGGGCAGGTCCCGAACCTCGGCGCGGGGCAGCATCCGGGCTGCGTCCCGGCTGATCCGTGGCGGCACGACCCGGTCGCCCGCCGTGGTGATCAGGGTCACCGGCACCGTCAGCGAGGCCGCCCCCGCCATCAAGCGGTCCACCCGCCAGGCCGCCATCATCCCCAGCGTTCCGTCGACATGGGCGGCGCGTTTCACCAGCGTCACATAAGGCGCGATCCCCGCGTCATCCAGCCGCGAGCCGGTCCCCTCGATCAACTGCCGCACCTTGCCCGGATTGCCCCACATCCGGCTGACCAGCGCAGGCACGAAGGGTGTCGCCGCCAGCGCGCGGGCCAAGAGCGGGAACAGGAACCCCGCCGCGCCGTCGAACTGCCCCAGCGCCGCGTTGATCCCGATCACCCGGACAAGCGGCATCAGCGTTGACAGCTGCAAGGCCAGCGGCACCCCCGCCGAATGGCCGATCACCAGCTTTGGCGACCACCCGGCCGCGGCACATAGCGCCGCCACATCCTCGGCCATTGCCGCGATTCCGAACCGTCCGCGCGACCCCGGCCGGGTGAAGCCCTGTCCCGGCAGGTCGGGCACCAGACAGCGACAGCCGGGCATCGCCTGGACCAGCGCCGCGAAGGAATGGCCCGAGGCCCCCGCGCCATGCAGCATCAGGACCTGCGGCCCGTCCCCGTGTTCGACCACCCACCAGTCATGCCGCGCCCGCAGGCGCCTGGCATGGGCCCGCAGCGGCCAGTCCTTTGGGGGATCGTCGGTCATGCCCGCACCCTAGGCCAGCGCCGCCTCAAGCGCCACCGACAGGCGCTGGGCATCGGCGCGGGGCAGCGCAAGGTAGACGACCCCCATCAGGGCCGCCAGCGCGCGCAGTCCGTCCTGCGGCCGCGCGGCGGTGTCGATCACCACGCCCGGCACCCCCAGCGCGCGCAAGGACCGTGCCGCCTGGGCCGCCTCGGCCTCGGCCCGGGCGCGTCCGGGTGTGCCGTCCAGCGCCACGTTCGCCCGGCCATCCGTCAGCAGCGCCACGACGGGCGTCAGCCCGCGCCCGCGCGCGCGCAGGGCCGTCGCTTCGGCCAGGTGCAGCGCCCCGGCCAGCGGAGTGCCCCCGCCCCCCGGCACGCCCGCCAGCCGTCGTTTCACCTGCACCAGCGACCGGGTCGGCGGCAGGACCAGTTCGGCGGATGCGCCGCGAAACACGACCAGCGCCACATGGTCGCGCCGGGCGTAGGCCCGGGCCAGAAGCAGCTCCACCGCGCCTTTCGCCTCGCCCAGACGGGCCATGGCGGACGATCCCGACGCATCGACGACAAAGACCAGCACGCGGTCGGACTTTTCCTCGGACCGCTTCACCCGCAGGTCGCTGGGGCGCAGGTGGATCAGCCGCTCGGGCACGCCAACCCGGCGCAGGGCCTGCCAGGGCAAGGCGGCGCGCAAGGTCGCCACCAGGTCCAGCCGCTTTTCGGCCGAGGGGCGACCGGCGCGCGCGGGCAGGGGGCGTCCGCGCCGGTTGCCCGCGCGCGCTTCGCCCGCGCCGGTCGCGCCCCGCAAGGCACGGGCGGCACGGGCCGCCGACAGATGGTCAAGAAGGTCGGGCGGCAAGAGCGCGCGCACAGCCTGGACCATCAGGTCATCGGGGGCGGTCACACCGTCCTGCGGCTGGGGGTCGCCTTCGGGCGGGCGCGGTTCTGGCGCCGGGTCGGGCGTCTGGTCGGGCCTGTCGGGCAGACGCGTCGCACGATGGGCAAAGACCAGTTCCGCTGCCGTCGTCACATCGTCGTTGTGCAAGCCCCTGTGCCCGCGCAAGGCTGCCACCGCCCGCGCTGCACGCAAGGCGAACAGAACCGCCCGCAGACTGTCGATCCCCAGGGCCAGCGCCACCCGGGTCAGCGTTGCGCGTGCCTTGCCGGGCAGTCGCACCCCAGCCAGCCGCACGCGCGCCGCCGCGATCCGCCTTGGGTCCAGGACCGGAGTCCCCGCCGCGACATCGTCCAGCGACAGGAACAGCCCCAGCCGGTCGGCCAGCGCGCCGGGCAGCCCTTCGCCCTGTTCCGCCGCCTCGTCCAGCGCAACCAGACAATGCCCCGGCTGATCCAGCGCCTGCGCCAGCCGCGCGGCCATCCCGGCCGGACAGCGTTCTGCCATGGTCAGGATCAAAGCCGAAGGCTGGGCAAGCAGCCCCTGCGACCGCACCGGACTGCCTGCCGCCAGGGTCGCCGTCAGGTCCAGCCCGCCGAACAGGGCCTCGTCGCTTAGCCCCGGATGCAGGCGTCTGGCGGGCAAGGGCAGCACCGGCAGGGCGGCCACCACCGCGTCGCGTGCCGGGCCGACCCGGGCGCGCAGCCACAGGC
>JAKQLM010000222.1 GCA_029567145.1 Pseudomonadota bacterium | reverse complement strand
GTCCGGCTTCTGCACTACTGGCTGAACCAGCGCGGCGTGATGGCGCATCAGCCCGAGCCCTTTGCCCTGGCCGAGTTCGAGATTCACCGGGTGGTGGCCGAAGCGTCGGGCAACCCGTTCCTGCGGGCGGCGGGCGCGGTGATGGAGTTCGGGGTCGCGGTGGCCGTCAAGGCGCGGATGGTGGGCGACAGCGCCCCCCCGGACGGGCTGGCCGCCGCACAGGCGGCGCAATACGAAGCACTGGTCCTGGCGGTCGAGCGCGGCGACGTGGATGCTGCGGGCCGCGTGATGCAAAAGCTGGTGGCAACCGGGTGACGGCGGTGGCATCCGCTCCGTGACAATCGGCAGGGGGCGCGTCAGCACCCCGTCGGTGCCGGGTGTTCCGGCCTGCGCGCAGCGGGCGGGACCGATTGTCTTCGATTGTCATTGACTCCGGCGGCGGGGATTTGTCCAATCGATCAAGGAAGCGGCCGAAGCCGACTTCGACTGCAACAATAACAGGGAGACGGAAATGTATCTGAAGTCTGGGCTTGGCCGGGCGACTGCCGTGGCGATCCTGATGGCTGGCACCGCGCCCAGCGCGCTGATGGCCGAAACGCCTGCGGATACGCTGGTGGTCGCCGATGCGATCGACGACATCGTTTCGATCGACCCGCATGAGGCGTTCGAATTCTCGGGCGTGGACCTGAACAACAACGTCTACGACACGCTGGTCGAGCTGGACCCGGCCAAGCCGGGCGAGCTGGTGCCGGGCCTGGCCGAAAGCTGGGCGGTGGCCGAGGACGGCATGACCTACACGTTCAAGGTGAAGTCCGGCATCACCTTTTCGTCCGGCAATCCGCTGACGGCGGAAGATGCGGCGCTGTCGTTGCGCCGCGTGGTCAAGCTGAACAAGACCCCGGCCTTCATCCTGACCCAGTTCGGGCTGACGCCGGAAAACGTCGACCAGATGATCACCTTTGACGGCGACACCGTCACGCTGAAGACCGACAAGGCCTATGCGCCGTCCTTTGTCTACAACTGCCTGACGGCGGGTGTGGCCAACATCGTCGACATGAAGACCGTCATGGCGAACGAAGTCGAGGGCGACATGGGCAACGCCTGGCTCAAGGCCAATTCGGCCGGGACCGGGGCCTATGTGCTGAAATCCTTCAAGCCGAACGAAGGCTATGTGCTGGAGGCCCGTGCCGGCCACTGGCGCGGCGATGCCAAGATCAAGACGATCTTCATGCAGCACATCCCGGAAGGCGCCACGCAGCGCCTGCTTCTGGAAAAGGGCGACATCGACATTGCGCGCGAGATGACGCCGACCGACATCGCCGGGATCGAAGGCAATGCCGATCTGAAGGTGCAGGGCGACGTCGGCGGGCAGGTCTACTATCTGGCGCTGAACCAGAAGAAGGAAGAACTGGCCAACCCGAAGGTCCAGGAAGCGATGCGGTGGGCGATCGACTACCAGGGGATGACCGACAGCATCCTCAAGGGTCAGTGGGTCGTGCACCAGACCTTCCTGCCCCAGGGGTTCCTGGGCGCGCTGGATGAAAATCCCTATGCGCAGGACCTGGAAAAGGCCAAGGCGCTGATGGCCGAATCCGGGCTGGCGCTGCCGATCGAGATCGGCTTTACCGTCCGCAACAACCAGGAGCGGATGGACATCGCCACCTCGATCCAGAACAGCCTGGCGCAGATCGGCATCAATCTGGTGCTGGACGTGGGCGACGGCGCGCAGGGTCTTGCGACCTACCGCGGGCGTCTGCATGACATCACGCTGCAGACCTGGGGGCCGGACTATCCCGATCCGCACACCAACGCCTCGACCTTTGCGATGAACCCCGACAACTCGGACGAGGCGAACGCGACGGGCTATCTGGCCTGGCGGACCGCGTGGGACGTGGGGGCCGAGCTGAATGCCGCAACCGCCGCTGCCGTCGAGGAAAAGGACAGCGCCAAGCGGGCAGAGATGTATGCCGACATCCAGCGCAAGGTGCGCGACAACAGCGCCTTCGTGCTGATGTTCCAGCAAGCCCGGCAGGACGCGATGCGCGCCAATGTCAGCGGTTTCTATGCCGGTGGGGCGACGGATTCGGCGACCTACTGGACGATCACGAAGTAAACGGTCGGGGCCGTCGCAGCGCGTCTGCGGCGGCCCTGTCCTTTCCCGATGACAGCATCCCCCCCTACCCTGCCGGACGACCGGCTGAAGCGCCTTGCCGGGCAGATCGGCATTGGGCTTTTCACCCTGGCAATCACCCTTCTGGGGCTGTTGCTGGTCACGTTCCTGATCGGCCGCGTGGTGCCGATTGATCCGGTCCTGTCCATCGTCGGCGAGCGCGCGACCGAAGCGCAGATGCAGGCAATCCGCGACAAGCTGGGGCTGGAGCTGCCGATGTGGCAGCAATTCTTCATCTATGTCCGCGATGCGGTGCAGGGCGATCTGGGGACCTCGATCCGCACGGGGGAAAGCGTCGCCTCGGAAATCGCGCGCTATTTTCCCGCCACGCTGGAGCTGGCGACGCTGGGCACGATCTTTGGCACGCTGGTGGGCGTGCCTGCGGGCGTTCTGGCCGCGACCCGGCCCGGCAGCATCGCCGACCAGATCGTGCGGGTGGTGGGCCTTCTGGGCTATTCGATGCCGGTGTTCTGGCTGGGCCTGATCGGCCTGCTGGTGTTCTATGGCCAGCTGGACTGGGTGGCCGGACCGGGGCGGCTGGACCCGACCTATGACATGATGATGGAGTTCACGCTGACCTCGTACACGGGCATGATCCTGATCGATTCTGCGCTGAACGGGGCCTGGGACGTGTTTGCCAACGCGATCAGCCACATCATCCTGCCTGCGGGGCTTTTGGGTTATGTTTCAATGGCCTACATCAGCCGGATGACCCGCAGTTTCATGATGAACGAGCTGGGGCAGGAATACATCACCACCGCCCGCGTCAAGGGAATGCCCGAACGGCGGGTGATCTGGGTCCATGCGATGAAGAACGTCGCGGTGCCGCTGATCACCGTGATTGCGCTGTCTTATGCCTATCTTCTGGAAGGATCCGTCCTGACCGAGACGATCTTTGCCTGGCCGGGCCTGGGCAGCTATATCACCGACGCGCTGTTTGCCGCCGACATGCCGGCGGTCCTGGGCGGGACTGTCGTGGTGGGCGTGGTCTTTGTCACGCTGAACATGGTGTCGGACATCATCTATCGCCTGGTCGACCCGAGGGCCAGAGCATGACGACGCTGCGCGCCTGGCTGGCGGACCCCAATCCCGCCTCGCGGCGGCAAGCCCGGCTGGGGCAGGCCTGGCTGGCCTGGCTGCGCATCCGGCGCAACAACCTGGCGATGGCGGGGCTGATCCTGGTAAGCCTGCTGCTGGTGGTCGCGGCGCTGGCGCCGTGGATCGCTCCGCATGATCCGTTCGTGCAGAACCTGGCGAACCGGCTGCAGCCGCCGGGCACGCCCGGCTACTGGCTGGGGACCGACGATTTCGGGCGCGACATCCTGAGCCGGATCATCCACGGCGCGCGCATCACGCTGTACATCATCGGGCTGGTCGCGGTGACGGCCCCGGTCCTTGGGCTGCTGGTCGGGACGGTCGCGGGCTATTTCGGCGGCTGGGTCGATGCGGTGCTGATGCGGCTGACCGACATCTTCCTGGCCTTTCCGCGTCTGATCCTGGCCCTGGCGCTGGTCGCCGTTCTGGGCCCCGGCATCGAGAACGCGGTTCTGGCCATCGCGCTGACCGCCTGGCCGCCCTATGCCCGCGTCGCGCGGGCCGAGACGCTGACCGTGCGCTCGTCGGACTATATCGCGGCGATCCGGTTGCAGGGGGCGGGTGCCGCGCGGATCATCTGGGGCCATGTGGTGCCGATGTGCCTGCCCTCGGTCATCATCCGGGTGACGCTGGACATGGCGGGCGTGATCCTGATCGCGGCGGGCCTGGGCTTTCTGGGACTGGGCGTGCAACCGCCCTTGCCGGAATGGGGGCTGATGATCAGCTCGGGCCGGAAGTTCCTGTTCGAACAGTGGTGGGTTGCGACAATGCCGGGGCTGGCGATCGTGATCGTGTCGCTGGGCTTCAACCTGCTGGGCGACGGCTTGCGCGACGTCCTTGACCCGAAGAGTGCGCCGAAATGACCCTGCTGGAGGTGAAGAACCTGGCCGTGACCTTCGACACCGAGACCGGCCCGGTCGAGGCGGTGCGCGGCGTGTCGTTCAGTCTGGGCCGGGAGCGGCTGGGCATCGTGGGCGAGTCGGGGTCGGGCAAGACCATGACCGGCCGCGCGGTCCTGCGGCTGATCCGGCCTCCGGGGCGAATCACGGCGGACCGGATGATGTTCGACGGTCAGGACCTGATGGCCGCGTCCGAGCGCGACATGCGCGCCCTGCGCGGCAAGCGGATCGGCATGGTGATGCAGGACCCGAAATACAGTCTGAACCCGGTGATGTCGGTAGGCGACCAGTTGACCGAAGGCTTGCGCCTGCGGGACGGCCTGGGTCGCCGGGATGCCGAGGCCAAGGCGATTGCCGCGCTGGAGGCGGTGCAGATCCGCGACCCCGCACGGGTGCTGGAGGCCTATCCGCATGAGCTTTCGGGTGGCATGGGCCAGCGGGTGATGATCGCAATGATGTTGATCCCCGAGCCCGACCTTCTGATCGCGGACGAGCCGACCAGCGCCCTGGATGTGACCGTGCAGGCCGAGGTGCTGTCGATCCTGGACCGTCTGGTGCGGGACCGGGGCATGGGGCTGATCTTCATCAGCCACGACCTGCGGCTGGTGGCGCGGTTCTGCGACCGGGTGCTGGTGATGTACAAGGGCCGCGTGGTCGAGGAATTGCAGGCCGCGAACCTTCTGGCGGCGCAGCATCCCTATACCCGGGGCCTGTTGAACTGCCTGCCCCGGATCGGCGGGCCGAAGGGGCCGCTGCCGGGGCTGGACCGGACGGGGACCTGGGCAAACGGGGGGGCAGGATGATGCGCCTCCTAGTGGCCGGGCACCGGAATTTTCGAAAATTCCGGATCGGAGCCTTTGAAGGCTCCGGCCCGATTTCTTCGAAGAAATCGGTCGCGGGCGGAAAGGGTTCGCCATGGGCCTGATCGAGGTCGAGAACCTGACCGTCACCTTCCGCGCCAAGGGGCGTGAGGTTCGCGCCGTCGAAGGCGTCAGCCTGTCGGTCGATCAGGGCGAAAGCTTTGGTCTGGTCGGCGAAAGCGGATCGGGCAAGTCCACCATCCTGCGGGCGATCTGCGGCATGGCCCCTGTCACCGGGGGCGCGATCCGGATCGGGGGCGTGCCGGTCCCCACTCCGCGCGGTCCGGACTTTGCGACGCGGGTGCAGATGGTGTTCCAGGACCCCTATGCCAGCCTGCATCCGCGCCACACCATCGACCGCACCCTGTCCGAGCCGCTGGCGATCCACGGCCTTGCGGGGTCGGATGCGCGGGTGATGCAGGCGCTGGAAGATGTCGGCCTGCCGACGTCGTTCCGGTTCCGCTATCCGCACCAGCTTTCGGGCGGGCAGCGCCAGCGCGTCGCCATCGCCCGCGCGCTGATGCTGGAGCCGAAGATCCTGCTTCTGGACGAACCCACATCGGCGCTGGATGCAAGCGTGCAGGCCGAGGTGCTGAACCTGTTGAACCGGCTGCGGGCCGAGCGCGGGCTGACCTTCCTGATGGTCAGTCACGATCTGGCGGTGATCGACCACATGTGCGACCGGATCATGGTCATGCAGCATGGCCGGATGGTCGAGGAAATGACGCGCGACGATCTGGCGAACGCGCGGATGCGGACGCCCTATGCCCGCAGCCTGTTCGACGCAAGCGCAGACCGGATGCTGGCGGGCGGCCCCGGGGGCGCGGCATGATCCCGGTCTTTGACGGGCACAACGATCTTTTGTTGCGCCTGTTGCTGGAGCCCGACCGGCGGGACGAAATCTTTCTGGCGGGCGACGGGAAAGGCCATCTGGACCTGCCCCGGATGCGCGCAAGCGGCTTTGCGGGCGGGTTCTTTGCGGTCTACCTGCCATCCCCGGTGGCCCATGACGATGCCAGAGCGCAGGCGGCAATGGAGCGTCCGCCCTACGCCCTGCCCCTGCCCGACCTGATCCCGT
>JAKQLM010000178.1 GCA_029567145.1 Pseudomonadota bacterium | reverse complement strand
AGGCGTTCAAGAGCGGCACACGCACCGCGTGGCCGTTCAGGCGGCCCTTGAGTTCGGGATAGATCAGCGTGATCGCCGTGGCGGATCCGGTCGTTGTCGGGATCAGGTTCATCAAGGCAGACCGAGCGCGGCGCATGTCCTTCGCCGGACGGTCCACGATGGTCTGGGTGTTGGTCACGTCATGGATCGTGGTGATCGACCCGTGCCGGATGCCAAGGCTTTCGTGGATCACCTTGACCACCGGGGCAAGGCAGTTCGTCGTGCAAGACGCTGCCGTCACCAGCGCCTGCGAGCCATCATACAACTGATGGTTCACCCCGTAGACCAGGTTCAAGGCACCGCCATCCTTGACCGGGGCGCTGATGACGACTTTCCTGACCCCCGCCGCATAGTAGGGCGCGATCTTGGCGGCGGTCTTGAAGACTCCGGTGCAGTCGATCACCAGATCCACCCCCAGATCGGCCAGCGGCAGGGCGTCGATGCTTTTCTCGTGCGTCAGGCGGATGGTCTGGCCACCCAGCACCAACGCGCCTGCGGCCGCAGCGACCGGCGTCTGCCAACGGCCATGCACAGAATCGAACTCTATCAGCAGGGCATGCTGGTCGGCATCGCCCATGGGGTCGTTGATCAACACGATCTCGCCGCCCGCGCCCGTATCGACCAGGTCACGCAGCACCAGCTTTCCGATGCGGCCAAGGCCGTTCAGGGCGATCCGGGGCATCGGTCAGGCCTTGGCGTCGGTGTCAGCGCCGATAGAATCGACCTGCGACTGCAAGGACATGCGGCTAAGCGACTCAAAGGGCAACTCGACAAAGGCTGCAATCCGGCGGCGCAGGGCGGCATAGGTCTGGGCAAAGACCAGCGCGCGTTCGGCATCCGTGCCGGTGGCCTTCACCGGGTCGGGCAGGCCCCAATGGCCAGTGATCGGCTGGCCGGGCCAAGGCGGACATTCCTCGGCTGCCGCCGTGTCGCAGACGGTGAAGACGAAATCCATGACGATGGCCCCGGGGCGCTGAAACTCCAAGATGTGCTTGGACCGCAGCGCGCCGGTGTCGTGGCCATTGCGGCGCAGCACCTCCAGCGCAAAGGGGTTCAGCGCGCTGCCTGGCCGGGTGCCCGCCGAAAACGCCTGAAAGCGGCCCTGTCCAAGGTCGCGCAGCAGCGCTTCGGCAAAGATCGACCGGGCCGAGTTGCCCGAACAGATGAACAGCACGTCGAAATCGGTGTCATGCATGGCTGTCGCCTTTCTATGGGTCAGCAGGGGGGCCAGAAGGTCGGGCCGGGCGCGGCCCACATCCAGGGCAAGATAGCCGATCAGCCGCTCGGCCTGGTCCAGATCGACCGCATGGAACAGCGACCGCCCCTGCCGGGTCACCCGCACAAGCCCGGCGCCCGTCAGGTCGGCCAGGTGATGCGACAGTGTGTTCTGCTTCAGGCCAAGCGCCTGCGCGATCTCGGTCGGGCGCACGCCTTGCGGGGCAAACCGCATCAGCAGGCGAAACACCGCAAGCCGGTCGGGGTGGCCAAAGATGGCAAAGGCAAGGCTGGCGCGGTCATGTTCCATATTTCCTGATTGTCGGAAATAAATTCTCGCGTCCAGTGAAGGTTTTGTGTCACCCACCGGCCCGCCAGACCCATGATGCACCATGTTGCGCCCGATCATGCGGACCAGCCCGGCCCGCCCGACGTTTTTGTGATTTTTCGGGGATAATTGGTCGGAGCGAGAGGATTCGAACCTCCGACCCCCTGCTCCCGAAGCAGGTGCGCTACCAGACTGCGCTACGCTCCGACCGTGCGGCGGGGGTTACCGCGTCCGTCCGGCTTTGGCAAGGGCTCTCACGCCTGATCGCCGCTGCGGTCAAAACGTTTCAGCCAGCTGGAGATGCGGGGCTGGGTTCCCGTGTCCATCCGCGACCGGCTTTCCAGCACGGGGCGGTTCTGGCTGACCAGGGGCGTGCCCTCGCGCAGGACGATGTAGATGCCGCTGGCGATGATCACGGCGGACCCGACGGCGGTGTAAAGATCAACGGATTCGTTGAAGAACAGCCAGCCGTACAGCGCCGCCCAGATGATCTGGGAATACTGCATCGGGGCGACGATCACGGCGGGGGCGGACCGATAGGCGGCGATGATGCCCAAGGCCCCCAGCATCCCCAGAAAGGCCATGACGGCAGTCAGGCCAAGGTGAGAGACCGACATCGGCACATAGACAAAGGGCATGATCGCCCCCATCGCGACAAAGGTCAGCACCATCGGATACAGCATCAGGACGACCGAGCGTTCCTCGGACCCGATCTTGCGGACGATCACGCTGGTCATCGCGCCCGTCACGGCGGCCCCGATCGCGGCAAGGTGGCCGATGGAGTATTCGTCACCCGCGCCGGGCCGCAGCACGATCAACACGCCGCACAGCCCGACGACGACGGCCACGCCGCGCCGTATGCCGACCTTTTCGCCCAGCATGGGAATGGCCATCAGCGTGATCAGCAGCGGCATGGCAAAGAAGATCGCATAGCATTGCGCCAGCGGCAGTTGCGAAAAGGCGAAAAAGCCCATCACCCCGGTTGTCACGGCGGAAACCGACCGCAGCGCCGACCACCAGGGATGCGCCGGGATCAACGTGCCGTCCCTGCGGTCACCCATCAGCATGATGGTGACCAGCGGAAAGCCCATCAGGCCGGAAAAGAACATGATCTGGAAGGCGGTGTAGGATTCGCCCAGCAGTTTGACCACGACGTCGTGGGTCGCATAGGCTCCGAATGCGGCAAGGGACAGCAAAGCCCCGCGCAGGTTGGTGTGCATGATGGTCAGTCCGCGATGACCGCAACGGGGAGGAGCGGTTGTTTGCGCCACCATCATCGCCCGGAACGGCCGAACCCACAAGGGCAGGGCGGGTGGCCGGGGACAGAAATGTCAGGCGACCGGCCTGCGGTGCTGCCGTAAGGCGATGATCCCGCCTGCGACGGCGATGATCGCCATGCCAAGGGCGGTATCCAGGGTCATCGGCTCGTCAAAGAACAGCGCTCCGAACAGGGCGGCCCAGGCGATCTGCGAATACTGGGTGGGGGCGACGATGACGGGCGCTGCGACCCGGTAGGCGGCGATCATCATCAACGTGCCGGTGAATCCCGCAAGCGTCAGCCCGGCCACGGTTGCCAGGTCGGCAAGGGGCATCGGCACATAGCGACCGGGCAAAAGCAGGAAGGCGACGACGGTCTGGCCCAGGACGGGATACAGCAGCATCGGCACGTTTGCCTCGTGCGGGCCGGTCTTGCGCAGGATCAGATAATGCACCGCAGCAAGCAGGACCCCGCCGACCGCCGCAAGGTGACTGATCCCGAACGCGATCCGCCCCGGGTTCAGCGCAACGATGACGCCGACAAGCCCGACGAAGACCGCCACGGCCCCCAGGGTGTCGATCCGGTCGCCCAGGAACGGCCAGGCCATCAGCGTCATGATCAGCGGCAGCGTGAAGAAGATCGCATAGGCCTGCGCCAGGGGCATGGCGGTGAAGGCGTAAGTCACCAGAAGGCCGTTGCCGATCAGGGCGACAGTGCGGATTGCCATCAGCCGGGGATGGACCGGGCGCAGCGGGACAGGGGCGGACAGCCAAAGCAGGCCGATCAGCGGCAGGGTGAATAGCCCGGCAAAGGCGACGATCTGCACCGGGCTGTAGGTGCCGCCCAGAAACTTGATCGTCGCATCGGCCAGCGAAAAAAGGCCAAAGCCCACCAGCCCGAAAAGGGCACCTTTCAGGACTGGGGACATGGTGGCTCCACTGTGGGGGCCCGGCGAACGGGCCCCGGGGTCAGGGTCAGAGGCTGGCGTCCAGCGCCGCCAGGACGGCATCGCCCATCTGGGTCGTGGTGACCGCGGTGCCACCTTCCGGCCCCATCAGGTCAGCGGTGCGCACACCATCCGCCAGCACCTTTTCGACCGCCTTTTCCACCCGCGTCGCCTCATCGCCAAGGTCAAAGCTGTAGCGCAGCGCCATCGCAAAGCTCAGGATGCAGGCGATCGGGTTGGCCTTGCCCTGACCGGCAATATCGGGGGCCGAGCCGTGGACGGGCTCATAAAGCGCCTTCGGGCGGCCGTTCGCCATCGGTGCGCCAAGCGACGCCGAGGGCAGCATCCCAAGCGAGCCGGTCAGCATCGCGGCGCAATCCGACAGCACGTCGCCGAACAGGTTGTCGGTCACGATCACATCGAACTGCTTGGGCCAGCGCACCAGCTGCATCGCGCCGTTGTCGGCGTACATGTGCGACAGTTCGACATCCGGATAGTCGCGATCATGCACTTCCTGCACCACGTCGCGCCACAGGATGCCCGATTCCATCACGTTGGCCTTCTCCATCGAGCAGACCTTGTTGCCACGCTTGCGGGCCAGCTCGAACGCCGATTTCGCCACGCGGGCGATTTCGGATTCGGTATAGCGCTGGGTGTTGATGCCCACGCGTTCATTGCCTTCCTTGAAGATGCCGCGCGGCTCGCCAAAGTAGACGCCTGACGTCAGTTCCCGCACGATCACGATATCCAGACCCGCCACGACATCGCGTTTCAGGCTGGAGAAATCGGCCAGCGCGTCAAAGCATTGCGCCGGGCGCAGGTTGGAAAACAGGTCCATCTCCTTGCGCAGGCGCAGAAGGCCGCGTTCCGGCTTCACACTGAAGTCCAGCTTGTCGTATTTCGGCCCGCCGACCGCGCCCAGAAGGACCGCATCCGCCGCTTGCGCCTTGGCCATCGTGGCATCGGTCAGGGGCACGCCATGCGCGTCATAGGCGCAGCCGCCGACCAGGTCTTCGCCGACGTCGAAATGGATGCCGCGCTTGGCCCCCATCCAGCCGATGATCCGTTTGACCTCGGCCATGACTTCGGGGCCGATGCCGTCGCCGGCAAGGATAAGAAGGGAAGGATTGGCCATGGCGCATTTTCCTGAAAAACTGACCGGGATCGCCTAGCCCCTTGGCCCGCAAGGGTCAAGCGGGGAAGGCGCTGGCGATCAGGTCCCACACCCGCCGCAA
>JAKQLM010000177.1 GCA_029567145.1 Pseudomonadota bacterium | reverse complement strand
GTTCACCACGCCCCAGCCGCCTTCGGCCTTGACCCCCCGCATCGCGGCCAGGCTGGCGGGGTGCTGGTTGCCCATGCCGGTGCAATGCGGGACCTGCCAGAAGCGGTTGGGGGCGGTGACCGGGCCGATCTGCAAGGGCTGGAACAACGGGTCGAAGCGGGGATCGCGCATGGGGTCCTCGGGGTGGCGTGACTGATCTGGCAGTCAGTGGGCGTGGAGGTCAAGGTGGGGAGTGGCGTCTGACCGCCAAAGGGGGGCGGACGGTGGGGTTAAAGGAGTGTGAACGGGGGTATTTGAGGGGACGCGCGACCGCGCCACAAAGGCCGCGCAGCCTGTTGGGAACGCTGTATTAAGTGAGAGATTTTCGAGGGAAGAGAGTGTCTTTCTTCCGTCTTCCTTGCGTCTTCTTTCCGTCTCTACGCGCGTCCTCGTGGCGGGGCGTTAACCATCGTGGGCGAATCACAGCGACCTTTCAATCGTCCATCCAAGCTGCACGGCTCTGGCGGTCAAACCGGTAGAACAGGTTCGGTTCGGAAACGACATAGACCGTGCCGTCGGGGCCGATCGCGACGCCTTCGGCTTGCGGCACGCCCTTGGTCAGGCCATGCCAGCCAGCCCAGAGCGTCATCAGGCTGATCGGAGCGCCTTCGGGGTCATATTCGGCAAGGACCGAGGTCATGTCACTGAGCAGGACGATGTTCCCGGTCGCGTCATGGACCGTGACGGAGGAAAGGTCATTCACAAAATGGCCGGCCCAGCTTGCGGGCTGCCATTCGCGCACAGTGACGCCGAGACCCTGACCCGAGACGGCGCGGTCAAGGCCACCGATGACCAGAACCCGGACCGGCCACATCTCTTGCACCAGCACCAGTTCCTTGCGGCGCTGGTCCCAGGAGATGCCTTCGAAGCCCATGTTGGAGAAGGCCCCAAGGTCGAGGGTCAGGAACGGGGCCGCATCCAGATCGATGGTGGTGATTTGCGGGGTCACAGTGACCCAGCTCAGCCGGTGACGCCCTTCGTCAACGACGATGAAACGGTCGCCATCAACATGGGTGATGCCCTCGACGTCACTGGCCCCGGTAAGCGGGATGCGGCGCAGGAGCTGGCCGTCCCGGGAAATCTCGGCAAGTTCCGGTGGGCGGTTGATCGCAGTGAAAAGCGTGCCGGTGGTGGTGCTGAAGGTGAGCCCCGAGACGTTGTCGGTGAGGCCGGTGATGGCGGCGCGCTCGATCCCCACGCGGTACGACGAAAGGGACAGGCTGGTGTCGTTGGCATCGCCAGGGGCCATGCGCATGGCAAGGGCATGGGCGGCAAGACCGACCAGCCCGCTGGTCCAGAGGCCTGCACCGATCAGCACGAAAAAACCCGCCGCAAGCCAGCGGCGGGTGTGTTTGGGCCAAGTTGGCCGATCAGGCATCAGAGATCCGGGTAGATCGGGAAGCGAAGGCACAGAGCCTCGACCTCGGCCCTTACCTTGGCTTCGACCGCGGTGTTGCCGTCTTCGCCGTTGGCGGCCAAGCCCTCGACCACTTCGATGATCCAGCGGGCGATCTGGCGGAATTCGGGTTCAGCGAAACCGCGCGTGGTGCCTGCGGGGGTGCCGAGGCGGACGCCGCTGGTGATGGTGGGCTTTTCGCTGTCGAACGGGATGCCGTTCTTGTTGCAGGTGATGTAGGCGCGGCCCAAGGCCTTTTCGGTCGCGTTGCCCTTGACGCCCTTGGGGCGCAGGTCGACCAGCATCAGGTGCGTGTCGGTGCCGCCGGTGACGATATCAAGGCCGCCCTTCATCAGCTCATCGGCAAGGGCCTGGGCGTTCTTGACGACCTGGGTCTGGTAGTCCTTGAAGCCGGGGCGCAGCGCCTCGCCAAAGGCGACGGCCTTGGCGGCGATCACATGCATCAGGGGGCCGCCCTGGATGCCGGGGAAGATCGCCGAGTT
>JAKQLM010000170.1 GCA_029567145.1 Pseudomonadota bacterium | reverse complement strand
TGATCTACGAGCCGGTCAAGCTGGTGCAGGAATACCGCCAGTTCGATTTCATGTCGCCATGGGAGGGTGCGCATTACATCCTGCCGGGCGACGACAAGGCGAAGGCGTGATCGCCGGTCTGGCGGCATGATGGGGAACGGGCGATGATGGACGGCGACATCCGGCGCAACAGCTACGACGACGGCTCGACCGATTTCGAGACGGGCGAACAGCGCATCCGCAACTTCAACATCAACTTCGGCCCGCAACACCCGGCGGCGCATGGCGTGCTGCGGCTGGTGCTGGAGCTGGACGGCGAGATTGTCGAACGCTGCGATCCGCATATCGGCCTGCTCCACCGGGGCACCGAGAAGCTGATGGAGTCTCGGACTTATCTGCAAAACCTGCCGTATTTCGACCGGCTGGACTATGTCGCCCCGATGAACCAGGAACATGCCTGGTGTCTGGCGATCGAAAAGCTGACCGGGACGGTTGTCCCGCGCCGCGCCAGCCTGATCCGGGTTCTGTATTCGGAAATCGGGCGGGTGCTGAACCACCTTCTGAACGTGACGACTCAGGCCATGGACGTGGGCGCGCTGACGCCTCCGCTTTGGGGCTTTGAGGAACGCGAAAAGCTGATGGTGTTCTACGAACGGGCCTGCGGGGCGCGGCTGCACGCGGCCTATTTCCGCCCTGGTGGGGTGCATGTCGACCTGACCCCCAGCCTGATCGACGATATCGACGCCTGGGCCGTGGCCTTCCCCAAGGTGCTGGACGACATCGACGGGCTGCTCACGGAAAACCGCATCTTCAAGCAGCGCAATGCAGATATCGGCATTGTCACCGAGGCGGATATCCAGAAATGGGGCTATTCCGGTGTGATGGTGCGTGGGTCGGGTCTGGCCTGGGACCTGCGGTGCGCGCAGCCCTATGAATGCTATGACGAGTTCGACTTCCAGATCCCTGTCGGCAAGAACGGCGACTGCTATGATCGCTATCTCTGCCGGATGGAGGAGATGCGCCAGTCGACCAGCATCATCCGGCAGGCGGTGGCCAAGTTGAAGGCTCCGGACGGGCAGGGCGACGTGCTGGCGCGCGGCAAGATCACGCCGCCAAAGCGGGCCGAGATGAAGACCTCGATGGAGGCGCTCATCCACCACTTCAAGCTGTACACCGAAGGCTTTCACGTCCCCGCCGGTGAGGTTTACGCGGCGGTCGAGGCGCCCAAGGGCGAGTTCGGGGTGTATCTGGTCGCCGATGGCACCAACAAACCCTACCGCGCCAAGATCCGCGCGCCCGGGTTCCTGCATTTGCAGTCGATGGACTATATCTGCAAGGGTCACCAACTGGCCGACGTCAGCGCGATCATTGGCACGATGGACGTGGTGTTCGGGGAAATCGACCGGTGATGCTGCGCCCGTTCGCCCTGCTGTGCCTGCTTGCCGGCCCTGCCCTTGCCGAGGGTGGACCGACCGACGCCCAGCGTGCCGCCTATATCGAGACGATCACCGCCAATGGCTGCACGATGACCGAAGCCGAGGCCGAAATTGCCTTACCTGCTGTCGGGATCGACCGCGATACCTCGGGCCTGATCACCGACGCGCTGATCAGCGAAGGCCTGGCCGAAGTCAGCGAGGACGGCCTTGAGTTGACGCTTCTGACCGAAGGGTGCGCCCCGTGATTGCGGTCGGCGGCCTTTCGCTTCTGCTTGTGCTGCTGCCGGTGCTGCCGGTGGCCGCTCCTTTCCTTCCCCTCATGCTCCTCGGGGTCCAGTAATGCTTCGCCGTCTTCACCCCCATCAGCCCGCCTCCTTCGCCTTTACTCCGGCGAACCTTGCCTGGGCCAAGGGCCAGATCTCCAAATACCCCGAGGGCCGTCAGGCCTCGGCGATCATTCCGCTGTTGTGGCGCGCTCAGGAACAGGAGGGGTGGTTGTCCCGCCCCGCCATCGAACATGTCGCCGACATGCTGGGCATGGCCTATATCCGCGCGCTGGAAGTGGCGACGTTCTACTTCATGTTCCAACTGGCCCCGGTCGGGTCGGTCGCGCATGTGCAGATCTGCGGCACCACGTCCTGCATGATCTGTGGCGCGGAAGACCTGGTCGCGGTCTGCAAGCAGCTGATCGCCGCCACGCCGCACACGCTGAGCCACGACGGCAAGTTCAGCTGGGAAGAAGTCGAATGCATGGGCGCCTGCGCCAATGCGCCGATGGCCCAGATCGGCAAGGATTACTATGAGGACCTGACGCCTGACATCCTGCGCGACCTGATCGGGCGGTTCTCGGTCGGCGATGTGGCGGTGCCGGGCCCGCAGAACGGGCGCTATGCGGCGGAACCGAAAAGCGGGCTGACCAGCCTGAAGGACCACGCGGCCGGGCGGGCGAAGTACAACGCCAGCGCGCAGCTTGCGGTGGACACCGCCGACACGATCAAGCGGATCGACGGGACCGAAGTGCCGCTGACGACGCCCTGGCTGGGCAAGGTCGCGGCGGTGAAGCCCGCCAAAGGCAAGGCGGCGGAGCCAAAACCCTCATCTGGGGTTCCGGCGGATGCCAGCGGCGCCACGGTGCAAGAGGCCAAGGCCCAATCCAAGGGCAAGCCGGTGACCGACGGCAACGCGCCGAACGCAACTCCGGCGGCGACGCCCGACGCCAAGGCCTCGGGTCAGGCGGGGGGCGTCAGGCCCGCAGCGCTGTCCGCGCCCAAGGGCGGCAAGGCCGATGACCTGAAGCTGATCGTCGGGATCGGCCCGAAGCTGGAGGCGCTGTGCCACCGCCTGGG
>JAKQLM010000162.1 GCA_029567145.1 Pseudomonadota bacterium | reverse complement strand
ACCTGTTGGCGGCGTCCTTGCCGGGTTGGCGACGGGGCTGGCCGTGGGCATGTTCAACGGCTGGCTTACGACGCGGATCGGCATTCCGTCCTTCCTGACGACACTTGCCATGATGGGCATCGCCAAGGGTGTGGCCATGTGGATTTCCGACACGGCTGCCGTGCCGATCCTGTCCCCCGGTTATTCCTGGATCTTCGGGGGCGGCTCGGTCGGCCCTATCCCGGTCCTGATGTTCTGGATGGCGGTAATCGCGGGCGTCGGTCATGTCGCGCTGCGCCGGTCCGGCTTTGGCCGCAAGGTTCTGGCGACGGGCGGGGGCGAAATGGCCGCGCGCTACTCCGGCATCGACACGCGCAGCATCAAGTTCAAGGTGCTGGTCCTGTCCTCTTGTGCGGCGGCGCTGGCGGGGATGCTCTATGCAGGCCGTCTTCAATCGGGCCGCTTCCAGCTTGGCGAAGGGGATGAGCTTTCGGTCATCGCCGCTGCCGTCCTTGGCGGGACGAGCCTGTTCGGCGGCAAGGGGACGGTCATCGGCACCATCGTCGGTGCGCTGATGATCGGGATGATCAACAACGGGCTGATCCTGATGGGGCTGGAGTTCAGCCAGCAGCTGATCGCCAAGGGCGCGATCATCATCCTTGCTGTGGCCCTGAGCCAGAAGCGGGGCTGACCATGTACACGATCATCGGAACAGTCACCGCCCGCCCGGAAACGCGCGAGGAACTGGCATCGCTCCTGATGGCGCAGGTCGCGCCAACGCGGGCCGAGGCGGGTTGCATCAACTACGACTTCCATATCGATGCCGCCGATCCTTGCGTCTTCGTTTTTTACGAGAACTGGACCGACCGCGCGGCGCTGGACGCGCATCTGGCGATGCCACATCTGCAACCGCTCTTCTCGCAGCTTGACCGTCTGCTGGCCTGTCCGGTGGAGATCCGGCCCCTGACCATGCTGTCGGAGCGGAGGGCATGACGGGCAGCGCGATCATGGGTCCGGGCATCTTTCTTGCGCAATTCGCGGGGAATGACGCACCTTTCGACAGCCTGCCGGCGATCACGGCATGGGCGGCAGGGTTGGGCTACAAGGGCGTGCAGATCCCGTCCTGGGATCGGCGATTGTTCGACCTGGACCTCTGCGCCGAAAGCCAGACCTATGCCGACGAGGTGCTGGGCATCTGCGCCGAAGCAGGCGTCGCCATCACGGAACTGTCCACGCACTTGCAGGGCCAGTTGGTGGCGGTGCATCCCGCCTATGACGCGGCCTTTGATGCCTTCGCGCCTGAAACTGTCCAGGGCAATCCCGCCGCACGGCAGGCATGGGCGGTCGATCAGGTGACCAAGGCCGCAACTGCGGCGCGGCGTCTGGGGCTTTCGGGAACGGTCAGCTTCACCGGATCGCTGGCCTTCCCCTACCTCTACCCGTGGCCGCAGCGCCCCGCCGGACTGGTCGAAACGGCCTTTGCCGAACTTGCCCGCCGCTGGACCCCCATCCTAGACGCCTATGACGATGCGGGTGTCGATATCGGCTTCGAACTGCATCCCGGAGAGGATGTGTTCGACGGCGCAAGCTGGGAGCGGTTCCTGTCCGCCGTGGCGGAACACCCCCGCGCGAGGATCAACTACGACCCGTCGCACTTCCTGTTGCAGGCGATGGATTATCTGGCCTTCATCGACCTCTATCACGACCGTATTTCGGCTTTCCACGTAAAGGACGCCGAATTCCGCCCCGACGGAAGGCAGGGCGTCTATTCCGGCTACTCGCCGTGGGCCGAACGTGTGGGGCGTTTCCGCAGCCTTGGCGACGGGCAGGTGGATTTTCCGGCCGTCTTCACGCGGCTGACCCAGCACGGCTATCGCGGCTGGGCGGTGATGGAATGGGAGTGCTTCCTGAAATCCCCCGCGCAGGGCGCAGCCGAGGGCGCGCCCTTCATCGCCCGTCATCTGATCGAGGTGACGGAGCAGGCCTTCGACGATTTCGCAGGCGGGAGGGCCGATCAGGCGGTGCTGGACGCGATGCTGGGGATCCGGTCATGACACTGAAACTGGGCATGGTCGGCGGAGGACAAGGGGCCTTCATCGGCGGGGTCCACCGCAT
>JAKQLM010000152.1 GCA_029567145.1 Pseudomonadota bacterium | reverse complement strand
CAGGACTATGCCTATTGTGACCGGCTGTCCGACATCGCCAATGCCACGGTCGGCAAGTTCGCGAACATCGCCGCGATGACCCGGATCGGGCCGACCGATCATCCGTATCAGAACGCCTCGCTGCACCATTTCCTGTATCGGTCGTCCTACTACTGGGCGGACGCCACGGATGACCCGGACCATTTCGCTGCCCGGGCCGCCCGGCGCTGCGTGATCGGGCCGGATACCTGGATCGGCCACGGAGCGATCATCAAGCCCGAGGTGACCATCGGCGCCGGGGCCATCGTCGCGTCGGGAGCCGTGGTGACGCGGGATGTGGCGCCCTACATGATCGTCGCGGGGATACCGGCGCAGCCGCTGCGCGCGCGCTTTGGCCCCGGCATCGCCGACCGGCTGCTGGCGCTGGCCTGGTGGGACTGGCCGCATGACCGTCTGCGCGCCGCCCTGACCGATTTCCGCACCTTGCCGGCCGAGGCGTTCCTGGAGCGGTATCAGGCCTGATCGGCACGGACGGTCACCGTCACCCGGTCGCCTGCGAACCAGGTCGTGCCATGTTCGACGGGCCGTCCCGTGGCATCGACATTGACGGCAACCGACCGCAGCACCGGCGCGCCCGGCGACACCTGCAGCGCCAGCGCCAGCACCGGATCGGCCGCTTTGGCCGTCAACCGGGACTCTTGCCGCGTATAGTCGGTCAGCCCGCAGGCGGCCAAGGCGGCGGTGACCGAGGACTGTCCATCCAGCGCCGCCAGAAGCCCGGGAAACCGCGCGGCCGGAAAGACCGAGCGGAACACGGCCAGCGGCACGTCATCGGCAAGCGACACGCCTTCGACGACATGCACCGGCGCAGCCGGGGTCAGCCCCAGACCCTCGGCCTCGTCCGGGCGGGCGGGGCGGGTTTCCAGCCGGGTGAATCGGCGCGACGGGGTGCGGCCCGTGTCGGCGATGTTCTGGTGAAAGCGCACGCGGCGGCCCAGCGGATAGTCGGCCGGGCGCGCGGTGACAAAGACCCCCGCCCCCCGCCGCGGCTGCACGGTGCCGGTTCCCGCCAGATCCGCCAGCGCCCGGCGCACTGTGTGGCGGTTCACCCCGAACCGCGCGGACAGCGCCGCTTCGGTCGGGAGGCGATCCCCCGGGGCATAGGCCCCCTGCGCAATGTCGTCGCGCAAGGCTGCGGCGATGGTCGTCCAAAGCGTATCACGCGGCAAGTGCAGGTCCTGTCATCAAAAATTCACAACTCTTCCCTTGGTCGGTCCGCGCCTGCGGGGTAAGATTTGTCTAGTTGTATAGTATATCCGACAACCAGCCAAGATGTCGAGGATGCGATGACCGACCCGATGACCGCAGACCGCAAAGGGTGGATGGCCCTTCTGGCCAAGGCCGCGCCGCCCCGGCTGTCGGCGCTTTTGCCGGACCTTGCGCCGCATGCCCTGCTGCGCGGACCCGAAATCGGGACCGTGATGGTCCAGGGAATGACGGGTGCGACCGGAGCGGCGTTCAACCTGGGGGAAATGACGGTCACCCGCTGCTCGATCCGGCTGGACTGCGGCACCGTGGGTCATGCCTGGGTGCAGGGGCGCGACGCCGGGCATGCCCGCCGGGCAGCGGTGGCGGATGCGCTGCTGCAGACGGAGGCGGGCCAGCACCTGCGTCACGCCGTGCTGGCCCCGCTGGCGTCCGAAGCCGCGGCCTCCCGCGCCGCCCGGGCCGAAAAGGCCGCCGCGACCAAGGTCGATTTCTTCACCCTTGTGCGCGGAGAAGACGCATGATCGCCCAGTCCCAGTCCGGCGGCTTTGCCGATGCCTCGCATCAGTCGGCCCGCGCCTTCCGTGCTCTCCTGGAGGCAATGGCGCGGCCCGGCACGCTGCATCGTGTGACTGGAGCCGCTCCGCCCGCGCCGCTGTCGGTCGCGGCGGGCGTGGCGCTTCTGGTGTTGTGCGACGGGACCACGCCGCTGCATCTGGCGGGCGATCTGGACACGCTTGACCTGCGCGATTGGGTGGCCTTTCACATCGGCGCGCCGCTGGTCCCTGCCGAAGACGCCGCCTTTGCCCTTGGCCGCTGGCAAGACCTGCAGCCGGTCGGCCGCTTCCGGATCGGCCAGCCCGACTATCCCGACCGCTCGGCCACGCTGATCGTGGAAACCGACCGCCTGACAACGCACGGCCCCGCGCTGACCGGGCCGGGGATCGAGACCGTCGCCTGGCTAAGCCTGCCCGAAACCGCCGCTTTCCGGGCCAATCGGGCGCTGTTTCCCCTGGGCTTCGACACGATCTTCACCCATGGCGACCAGTTGGCCGCCCTTCCAAGG
>JAKQLM010000404.1 GCA_029567145.1 Pseudomonadota bacterium | reverse complement strand
ACCAGCCGTTTTCAGCCGCACCGCCCAGCCACTGACTGTCGCCGATCAGAAGGTCGCAAAGCTGCCCGCCCGAGTTCAGCTCGTTCAGGATGCGGTCGGCGAAGTTGGGCCACGGCACGAATTCGAAGTTCATCTTGGTGCCGGACTGCGCCTCGAAGTCCTTGGACAATTCGACAAGCGCGTTCGCCGGGTCCCAGGCGGCCCAGCACAGCGTCAGTTCGTTGGCTTGCGCGTTGGCCTGGGCAGCCCAGACCAGACCGATTGCCGCCGTGGCGGCGAGTGTCGTCCGTTTCATGCAGTCCTCCCGATGTGGATGTGATGGACCCGTGCGGATGCCGGGCCTTCTATCATTGCAGAGACGATAGACAGGGGGCAGGCCGTCTGTAAAGCATTTTTGAGGTGCGTACCTCATTTCAATGAAAGCCCCTTGTTCAAAGCGATTTGGGGCGGGATGTCAGGCGGCGGCTTCGGTGGATTCGGTTGCCGAATCGGGGCTGGGGGGCAGGTTTTCGCGCAGGACAATCTCGATCCGGATCTGTTCCTGCCCGGCGTCCAAAGGCAGGTGGTCGGCCTTGGCGCGCAGGACGCGCAGGGTGCTGCGGGCAAGGTGGCCCAGGTTCTGGGTGATCACGGCGGTGATCTCGCCGGTTTCCAGGGCCTGGCGGACATGCGGGGTCAGCTCGTGGCAGATGACTGTCAGTTTTCCGGAAAGTCCCATTTCATCAAGGACTTGAGTCAGGGCGCGGTGGCCGTCGCCCATCGCGTAGATGCCCCGCACGCCGGGCGCGTTCGCCAACATCTGCGCCACAACCTGTCGCAAGGTCCGGCCCGAGCCGTGGGTTTCCAGCGAGGGCAGCACCTCCAGTCCCGGGAAATCACGCAAGAACACCTCGTCAAAACCGCGGCGGCGTTCGATCATGTCGCCCGCCAGAAGCGACGGCCCCAGGACCAGCACTTGCCCCGGCCCGCCCCCCAGGAAGCGGCCCATCAGCACGCCTGCCGTCCGCCCCGCCGCGCGGTTGTCGATGCCGACAAAGTGGTCGCGCCCGGTGTTGGGCA
>JAKQLM010000138.1 GCA_029567145.1 Pseudomonadota bacterium | reverse complement strand
CCCGGTCATGATCGAAGAGGAAGGCGCCCCCGTGGTCGAGGAAAAGGCTGCCTCGTCGGGTGGCAGCTGGCTGGTGCCTGCGCTGCTGTTGGTCGTGATCGGGCTGGCGATTTCGTCAAGCGACAACGAAACCCAGGGCAACACCTGGTAAGATTGCCAAAGCCACGAAAAAAGGCGCAGGGGACGGTCCCTGCGCCTTTTGACATGATGGTGGGCGATAACGGATTTGAACCGCTGACATCTTCGATGTGAACGAAGCGCTCTACCGCTGAGCTAATCGCCCGATGGGGGGGCTTTTAGTCGTCCTCTCCGCTGTCCGCAAGGGGCTTTGCGGCGGCTTTCTCGCCCGCGCCGGTGCGCAGCTTCAGGGTCAGGACCGCGCCCGTCGTGCGCGCGATGCGCAGCTTGCCCAAGGGTGGCAGCGCCAGGTCGGACCCCGACTTCAGCGCCGCGGCGATGGCGGCGAGCGTCGCCTCGACGGCCTTCTTGGCGTCGGGCTTCTTGGTGCCAGTGGCGCTGGCCACCTGGTCGACCAGGTCCTTCAGCTTGAAGCCAGCCGCCTTCGCCGCCACCTTCGCTGCAGCCTTCACCGGGGCCTGACCCGGGGCCTGACCCGGGGCCGGTTTTTCAACGACTTTCAGCGCCGGTTTTGCCACCGCCTTGGCGGCAGGCCTGCCTTCCGGTTTGACCTTGGCCGGTTTCTTGTCGGGGTCTTTGGGCGTGCGCGGTGCCATGATGCCTTCGAAAATTGGTTGCCGTTCCGGCGCGACGATAGTCCGGCCCGCGCGGCGGGGCCAGCGCTTTTGCCCGGTGCGGCGCGCAAAATGCCGGTTGGCGGCGGTGGAACTGCTGATATCGTGACCTGGCCCGTCACGGGGACGGTAGCTGGAAAAGGAGTAACGATGCGCAAGGCTTTGCTTTTGACGACAGCGCTGACGCTGGGAACCCTGAATCCCGCCTTTGCCGGGGGTCCGGTGATCATCACCGACGATGTGGAGGTGGTCGAGGCCAAGCCCGCCTCGTCCGCTGGGGCGTTGATCCCGCTGCTTCTTCTGGCAGCGATCGTCATCATCGCGACCAGTGGCGGGGATGACGAAGTGACCACTCCGACAAGCGACATCCGCCTGAAGGAAGACATCCGCCGGGTCGGGACCAACCATCTGGGCCTTGGCGTCTATCAGTACCGCTACAAGGGGATGGATGGCGTCTGGGAAGGCGTCATGGCACAAGAGGTCGAGGTGATGCACCCCGGCGCTGTCGTCACCAAGGTGTACGGCTTCAAGGGGGTGAACTATGCCCGGCTTGGGCTGACCCTGAAGCGCGTCGCCTGATCGAAAAAGGCGCGCCCGAAGGCGCGCCTTTCCCTGGTGTCAGTGGGCGGTCTGGGTCGGCGGCTGGCCTTGGGTCGCACGGGCGGCCGCGGCTGCCTCTTCCGCCGCCTCGTCCCATTCCACGGGTTCGGGCTGGCGGACCAGCGCCTGGGCCAGCACCTCACGCACATGCGTGACGGGGATGATCTTCAGGCCCTCTTTCACGTTCGCCGGAATCTCGGCCAGGTCCTTGGCGTTCTCCTCGGGGATGAAGACCGTCTTGATCCCCCCGCGCAGCGCGGCGAGCAGCTTTTCCTTCAACCCGCCGATGGGCATCGCATTGCCGCGCAAGGAAACCTCGCCGGTCATCGCGATGTCCTTGCGGACCGGAATCCCGGTCAGGACCGACACGATGGACGTCACCATCGCGAGGCCTGCCGAGGGCCCGTCCTTGGGTGTCGCCCCGTCCGGGACGTGGACGTGGATGTCCATCGTCTCGAACTTCGGCGGCTTCACCCCGATCTGCGGGCTGATCGAGCGGACATAGCTGGCCGCCGCGTCGATCGATTCCTTCATCACGTCGCCCAGTTTCCCGGTCGTCTTCATCCGCCCCTTGCCGGGCAGCTTCAGCGCTTCGATGTGCAGAAGGTCCCCGCCGACGGACGTCCAGGCCAGACCCGTGACCACGCCGACCTGATCTTCCTTTTCGGCCAGGCCATAGCGGTGCTTCTGGACACCCAGATACTCCTCGACCTTGGCCGGATCGACGTCGACCTTCTTGGTCTTGCCCTTCAGGATGTCGGTCACGGCCTTGCGGGCCAGTTTCGCGATTTCGCGTTCCAGGTTCCGCACGCCCGCCTCGCGGGTGTAGTAGCGGATGATGTGGTTCAGCGCGTCGTCGCTGACGCTGAATTCGCCCTTCTTCAGCCCGTTCGCGGCGACCTGCTTTTGCAGAAGGTGCTGCTTGGCGATCTCGCGCTTTTCATCCTCGGTGTAGCCGGCCAGCGGAATGATCTCCATCCGGTCCATCAGCGGCCCCGGCATGTTGTAGCTGTTGGCCGTCGTGATGAACATCACGTTGGACAGGTCGTATTCGACCTCAAGATAGTGGTCGATGAAGGTGTTGTTCTGTTCGGGGTCCAGCACCTCCAGCAAGGCGCTGGCGGGGTCGCCCCGGAAATCCTGGCCCATCTTGTCGATTTCATCCAGAAGGATCAGCGGGTTGGTGGTCTTGGCCTTCTTCAGCGACTGGATGATCTTGCCCGGCATCGAGCCGATATAGGTCCGCCGGTGACCGCGAATTTCGGATTCGTCGCGCACGCCGCCAAGGCTGATGCGGATGAATTCGCGCCCCGTGGCTTTCGCCACCGACCGGCCGAGCGAGGTCTTGCCGACGCCCGGAGGGCCGACAAGGCACAGGATCGGCCCCTTCAGCTTGGTCGACCGGGCCTGCACCGCCAGGTATTCGACGATGCGTTCCTTGACCTTGTCCAGACCGAAGTGATCGGTATCCAGCACCTTTTGCGCGGCACCCAGGTCCTTCTTGACGCGGGACTTGACGCCCCACGGCACGCCCAGAAGCCAGTCAAGATAGTTGCGCACGACCGTTGCTTCGGCCGACATCGGCGACATGGATTTGAGCTTCTTCAGCTCGGCATCCGCCTTTTCGCGGGCTTCTTTCGACAGCGCGGTCTTGGCGATGCGGGCCTCCAGTTCGGCGACCTCGTTCTGGCCATCCTCGCCGTCGCCAAGTTCCTTCTGAATGGCCTTCATCTGCTCGTTCAGATAGTACTCGCGCTGGGTCTTCTCCATCTGCGTCTTCACGCGCGACTTG
>JAKQLM010000104.1 GCA_029567145.1 Pseudomonadota bacterium | reverse complement strand
CCAAGCCCGGCCCCATCCCCGGCTAGGCGGGACCGATAGCCCAGAAGCTTGCTGTCGATGCTGTCGCCAGTGATCCCGCCGCCCGACATGCCCTTTGTGCGCGCGTCGATCACGCCCAAAGCCCCGCGAATGTCCACCGGGGCGGCATTGCCCCGTGCGGCATCGTAAGCTGTGTCAGCAGCCGATTTCCGGCCCGCCACAAGCCCTTCCCGCGTCTTGGCCGCCGTGGTTCCGCCAACGTCAAAGGCGTCCTCTACGAAGGCCACCACGCGCTCTGGCTGGGCTGCCTGCCGTGATGCAAGGAAGTCCGCGATTTCCGCCCCAGGATCACCGCCAGCACGGGCAATCCCGGACGCCTGACGCTGCCCCGGAAGCCCCAACGCGTCCATCAGACGATACTCGGGCTGTCCTGCCGCCTTGGCCGCCGCAATCGCCGCGTCGATCTCTTGCGGGGTTTTCTTGCTGGCCTGCAGGGCGTCCGCAATCGCGCGATTGGTTTTCCCGACATTGGCCCGGTTGAAAACCATGTCAAAACCGCCCTTGAGCGGATCCAAGGCGGCGTTCTTGAGAGCGCCAGCCGCACCGACTACCGCAGGGGCAGCAACGCCCGCCGCGCCGCCGACCAGCATGCCCTTGATCGTCTCGGCAATCATGTCGCGCCCGTCAGCGTTGCCCGCCCCTTGCAAGGCACCCTCTGCCGCACCCAGGCCGCCACCGCGCATGGCTGTCTGCATGATGGTATTGCCGGTTGCCGCTGGGGCCGCTGCAATGGCGGGCAGGGCTGCACCGACCAGTTGACCCGTGGTGGCCATGCCCGGATATTCCGCGTTGATCGTGCCCATATCAGCGCGGGTTTTGTCGCGGGCTTCCCGATAGGCGGGCAGGAAGTCGCCGCCAGAAAGCAGACTGCCGACCCCAGCCTTCAGGCCTTGGCTTTCGTCGCCCAGCCCGAAAGCCGCCGCGTTGGCGGCATTTGCTCCAAGCGTGGTCAGCCGGTTCTGCAGATCGCCAGCCGCAGCCTTGTCCACCGAAACGCCGCCCTGCGGCATGGCAAAAGACCCCAGCGCCGCCGCCGCTTCTTCCATGCTTCCGGCTTCGACCTCATAAGTCTTGCCGTCAGGGCCTTGGACTTCAAAGATCGCCATTACTGTTTCACCCGGATTTTGACGCCGTTGGGAAGAGTGGTCCAGCCGTCGCTGTCTGCTGCGGGCGGCTCGCCCCCCGGCGCTTTGATACGCTTTTCGGCCCGGTCTCGGCCAAGCTTCACGATGCGCTCGTAATCATCCAACGCGGCGTTGAACTCTTCTTCGCTGGTGGCGGTGTCCATACGGGTGATTGCAGCCGTAGCGGTCTGACCTTCAGCGTTGGACAGGGAACCCATCCCGCGCATTTCGTCGATAGCCGAGAGGAATGCGCCGCTCTTGAGTTGATCGACGCGGTTCTGGAAGTCCTTGCCGCTGGTGCCCGGAATCCAGTTCCCGTAAGACGAAAAGCCGGTGCCTTGGCCTTTGCCGGGGTGATTGCGCACCTCGTCGATGTAGCCAAGCGTCCGGTCCGCAACCACGATATCTGCCGGGGCCGCAACTTCCGCCTCGGCCGCAGCGCCAGCGCGCACCTTGGCCCCCTCAGCCAGACCAGCGCCACGGGTGCCCATGAACTCCTGATACTCCGGCGTTCCGGGCTCGAACCCAGCCGCGCGGGCTTGCAGGTCCAGCGCAGTGAATGCGGCAGGCGTGCCGCTTCCGCCGCCATTGCGCATGAACTCTTGATACTCGGGGGTTCCGGGGGCAAACCCGGCAGCCTGCGCTTGCAGATCAAGCGACTGAAACGCTGCAGGCCGGTTTCCACCAGCGGTATCCGGCAGCTGCCCGGTCAGCATGTAATGCTGCCCTTCAGGCGACTGCGGATCCATGCCGAGGGCGTTCAGAGTGAACATGCGAGCCGTGAAGTCTTCCGGCGGCGCATCGGTCGGGTTCTGCAGT
>JAKQLM010000085.1 GCA_029567145.1 Pseudomonadota bacterium | reverse complement strand
TCACCCGCACCGGGGCCAGCAGATCGCTTTCGCGCTCCACGCCTTCGGTCGGGGTTTCGTCGCGCGCCAGCGGATGGCGGCGGCGGGTCTGGGCATAGCGGCGGATCAGTTCGCCCTGCGCGCAGTCCAGAAACAGCACCTCCAGCATCACTCGCGGATCGCGGGTCAGGCTGTCGATCAGCTCGATCAGCGCGGTGGCGTTGAAATCGCGATTGCGGACATCCAGCCCCAGCGCAATCGGCCGGTCCAGCGGCGGGCCTTCCAGCAAGCGCGGCACCAGGCTCAGAGGCAGGTTGTCAATCGTCTCATAGCCCAGGTCTTCCAGGGCGCCGATGGCCGTGGTGCGTCCGGCCCCGGACGGGCCGGTCACCAGCACCAGACGGTGCTCTTGCGGCAGTGGCGCGTCGGTCATCGGGTCCAGATCTTTCACGCGTGGCGTCCCCCGCGCAGATGCAGAAGGATTGAAGCAGAAAGATGGCTGCAGCCGCGTCCAAGCACAAGATCAACTGTCACACACAAGGCTGTGTAACGGCGACGCGGGGGCAGGCGGTCAGGTTCGGTCTGGTCCAGATCAACCGCCAGCGCGATGGCGGCCTCGGCCAACGGCTCGGCGCGCAGGATGCCGATCTGCCGCGCCTCGATCAGACCCCGCAGGGCAGGGGGTGCACTGGCGATCAGCGCCCCGTCGCGCGTTGTCAGCTGGCAGCGATCATCTGCCACCAGCCGCGCCCCCAGCGCCATCAGGTTCAGCGCCAGCGCCGATTTGCCCGCGCCCGAGGCGCCAAGGATCAGCACTCCGCGCCCGTCCAGCGCCACGCAACTGGCATGCAGGATTGTCTCGTCCGCGGGCGGGCGGTTCACACCGGCAGACCCACCACGAAGCGTGCGCCCAGCGGGTCCGAGGTGACATCAGCATGGGTCGGGCGAATGTTCTCGGCCCAGATCACGCCGCCATGCGCCTCGACGATCTGCTTGGAGATCGACAGGCCAAGCCCCGAATGGTTGCCGAAATCGCCCGAAGGCCGTTCGGAATAGAAGCGCTTGAAAATCTTGGTCAGCGCC
>JAKQLM010000072.1 GCA_029567145.1 Pseudomonadota bacterium | reverse complement strand
TCAGGGTCGGCGGCGCGATCAGGCGCAGGCGGTTCTCCATCTTGCCCAGCAGGATCAGATTGCTGCGGGCAACGCGGGAATGGGCAATGTCGCCGCAGATCGCAATCGTCAGGCGCTGGATGCGGCCCTTGGCGCGGCGGATGGTGAGGGCATCCAGAAGCGCCTGCGTGGGGTGTTCGTGCCGCCCGTCGCCCGCATTCAGGACCGCGCAATCGACCTTCTGTGCCAGAAGGTTCACGGCACCCGAGGCCCCGTGCCGCACGACCAGCAGATCCGGGTGCATCGCGTTCAGCGTCATCGCGGTGTCGATCAGGGTCTCCCCCTTCTTCACCGATGAATTCGCGACCGACATGTTCATCACGTCCGCGCCAAGTCGTTTCCCGGCAAGCTCGAACGAAGACTGCGTGCGGGTGGAGTTCTCGAAGAACAGGTTGATCTGCGTCATCCCGGCCAGCGTGTCGGACTGTTTCACCGTCCGGCGGTTCAGATCGACGTAGCGGTCGGCCAGGTCAAGGACGGTGGTGATCTCCAGCGGGGAAAGCTGTTCGATCCCCAGAAGATGACGGGCACGGAAGGCCATGGACGGTTCCCCTCGGTTTCGCTCTCTATCGCAAACCGGGGGGTGTTGGGCAATGGCCGCTTTCGGGCTCAGGGCAGGGGCGAGACGATCTCGGACACGGCATATCCGTCGAAGGTGAAGGTGTGCAGCATCACGTCGTCGTCCGACAGCCCGACCATGTCCAGCGCGAGGAAGGCGCTTTCCGTCTGGCGCAGGTCAAGGACGCCTTCGGAACAGGTGCCGAACGGTTCGGTTGCATGCGCGCCCGTGGCCGAGACGGCGACAAAGGCGAACAGCGTCGGGCAGGCATTGCCGCCGCCCGCGACCGACACCAGCACCCAGTCCTGCGCGTCACCATCCGGCATCGGCAGCACGGCCTGGATGTCGACATAGGCATCGCGCGGGCCGTCGATGGGCTGGCCGTCCAGCAACAGCTGCTTGCCGTCGTAGCCGTCCAGTTGGACCGGGCCGACCGACAGCGTGCCGAACCGGGTTTCGGCGGATTGCAGGTAGGGCAGGTCCAGCACGGTTTCGGCCTGGACCAGCGTGGGCAGGAAAAGGACTACGGAGAGCATCAGACGCATGGCGACCCCTTGGACTGGTTCGCCCCGGGGGTACGGCCGGGCGGGCCGGGGGGCAAGGCGGGGTTTCACGACCTGTCCGCTTGGCTCTGGCCCCGGGGCGGGCTTAGGCCTACCTTTCCGGCCATGGGAATCGCCTTGGACATCGCGGACGACTGGGATGCCTCGCTGGCGGCGCTGGCCTGGGCTGTCGAGGCCGGGGTTGACGAAGTGATCGGCGACACCCCGGTCAACCGCTATGAACTGGCGGCCGAGGTGCCGAAACCGGCAGCGCGCGGGGCCGTGGTCGCCCCGGCGGTCGCTGCGCCCGCGATGCCCGCCGTCGATCCTTTGGCCGACGCGCGGGCCATGGCGGCAGCCGCGGGCACGCTGGAAGACTTGCGCGCGGCGATGGCCGCATTCGAGGGCTGCGAGCTGAAGCGGGGCGCGCGGAACACGGTCTTTGCGGATGGCAATCCGAAGGCGCGGGTGCTGGTTCTGGGCGAAGCGCCGGACGCCGAGGAAGACCGCGAGGGGCGGCCCTTTGTGGGCCGGGCGGGGCAGTTGCTGGACCGGATGTTCGCGGCCATCGGGTTGTCGCGGACCAGCCCTGATAGCGAAACCGCGCTTTACCTCACCAACGTCCTGCCCTGGCGGCCCCCCGGCAACCGCGACCCAAGCGCCGAGGAAATCGCGATGCTGTTGCCCTTTGTCCAGCGTCACATCGCCCTGGTCGATCCGCAGGTGGTTGTGGTGATGGGCAATACGCCCCTGCAGGCCCTGACCGGGACCAATGGCATCCTGCGGGCGCGCGGGAACTGGATGCAGGCGCTGGGCAGGCCGGTCCTGCCGATGGCGCATCCGTCCCATCTGCTGCGCACTCCCGCCGCCAAGCGTGAGGCCTGGGCGGACCTGCTGGCCTTGCAGGCACGGGTGCGGGGATGAGGGCGGCCCTGCCGGCGCTGCCGCGTCCGGGGCGGCAGGCAAGGCCGAGGGCCGTTTTCAGCGGGACAACGATGCGCTCAGGACGACCTGGACGGACCCTGAACCCTGCGTCTGATGGTAGGACCAGCGCGATGATCGAAACGCGGTCCGACCTGCAGATCCCGCCCCGGTGTGGGGCACTCCTGGTGTTGCCCGGCCTGCCCCGTCCTGACCCTTGCGATTGAGGCCCCATGCTTCCCGTTGACCTCCTTACGCTTCTTGCCTTCATCCCCGCCGGTCTGGCGCTGAACCTGACCCCGGGGGCGGACATGATGTTCTGTCTGGGGCAGGGCTTGCGGTCAGGGCGGCGGGCGGCGATGGCGGCGAATTTCGGGATCGCGGCGGGGGGGATGGTGCATGCCACGCTGGCCGCGCTGGGGCTGGGGGCGCTGGTCGCGGCGCATCCGGCGGCGTTCGAGGTGATCCGCTGGCTGGGGGTGGCCTACCTTTTGTGGCTGGCGATGGCGGCGCTGCGGGCATCATCCTTTGCGGTCGAGGCGCAGGTGGTGCCGACACCGGCCATCCGGGCGTTCTGGCAGGGGCTGATGGTCAATCTCCTGAACCCCAAGGTGATCCTGTTCATCCTGGCCTTCCTGCCGCAGTTCGTGGACCCCGCGCGCCCGATCCTGCCGCAGTTCCTGACGCTGGGCGTGGTGTTTTCGCTGGGCGGATTGCTGGTCAACGGCGCGGTGGGGGTGTTTGCGGGGTCGATCGGGCAGCGGTTGGCGCGGTCGGCGGCTTTGTCGCGTTGGCTTTCGCGGGTTTCTGCGGGTATCTTCGGGGCGCTGGCCGTGCGGCTGGCGCTGATGCCCCGGAGTTGAAGATGTCACGGATTGACGAAAGCCTGCCGTTCCACCCGGTCCGCATTGCGGTGCTGACCGTCAGCGACAGCCGGACGCCGGAAACCGACCGGTCGGGCGACACCTTGGTCGAGAGGCTGTCCGCGGCGGGGCATGTGCTGGCGGGGCGGGGAATCGTGGCGGATGATCGGGGTCTGATCGCGGACCGGCTGCGCGGGTGGATCGCCGATCCGGGGGTGGACGTGATCCTGACCACGGGCGGCACCGGGCTGACGGGCCGCGACGTGACGGTCGAGGCGCACCGGGACGTGTACGAAAAAGAGATCGAGGCGTTCGGGACGGTGTTCACCATCGTGTCGATGCAGAAGATCGGCACCAGTGCCGTGCAAAGCCGGGCCTGCGGGGGCGTGGCCGGGGGGACATACCTGTTCGCCTTGCCCGGCAGTCCCGGCGCTTGCCGCGATGCCTGGGACGACATCCTGGCCTTTCAGCTGGATTCCCGGCACCGGCCCTGCAACTTTGTCGAGATCATGCCGCGCCTGGACGAACATCTGCGGCGGAAATGACCGGTCCGGTCGTAACATGTGCGTTGGCTGCATCTGTCCCGGCTGGCGGGCGGGCAAGGCTGCGCTAGACTTTCCGCAACAAGGCAGGAGTGTGCATGCGATTTCTGGGGCGAAGCCTGACGGGACTTTTGCTGCTGGCGGTGACGCTGGGCCTGTTGGGCGCTGCGGCTTTGGTGATCGCCAGCGCGCTTCGGGCCAGTCTGCAAGACGGCGGCCCCGGTCGCCCTGCGGTCGAGCGGGTGGTGGCGGCCAACGTGGTGACCGTGACGCCCGGCACGATTGTCCCGGTCCTGACCGCCTATGGCAAGGTCGAGGCGGCGCGGTCGCTGGACCTGCGGACGCGCACGACGGGGACGGTGATCTGGGTGTCGGACCAGTTTCGCAACGGGCTGACCGTCGCCGAAGGCGAAGTCCTGGTCCGGCTGGACCCGGCGCCGGCCAAAGAGGCGGTGGCCATCGCCGCCACCGACCTGAGCGAGGCGCGCGCCTCGGCGGACGAGGCGGCAGCGGCGGTGCTGCTGGCCGAGGACGATCTGAAGGCCGCCGAGGCACAGCTGGTCCTGCGCAGGCAGGCGCTGGACCGGCAGGTCGAGATCG
>JAKQLM010000060.1 GCA_029567145.1 Pseudomonadota bacterium | reverse complement strand
CAGCAAGGTCCAGCTTGCCTCCTGCGTCGAAAGATTGGCGGCCTGAGTTGTCAGGCGGTTGGTCAGCGCCTCACGATCCACCGCTTCCGAGCCCGCCTCGACCGCCAGCGCCAGCACCCCCGCCGCATCGCGGCTGCTGGTGCCATAGTCGGCGCGGAAGATCTGCTCGGTTTCGGGCGCGGTCATGCCGTTCAGCCGCGCGGCGGCCTTGCGGAACATCGCATCGGCCCGTGTCTGATCGCCATAGCTCGCCAGTGCCGCGCCGACCTGCGCCTGCGCCAGCGGGGTGGCAAAGGCTTCGCCCTTCACGTCTGCGTAATACCGCAGATCGCCCACCGCCGCTGCACCCTCACGCGCCAGAACCATCAGCGCATAAGCAATCGCCTCGCCGCCGCCATTGGTTTCACCGTCGAAATCGGCAGCATAGTTCACCTGATTGCGCAGGTTCGACAGGGCGGATCGGAAGGCCTCATCCGGTACGGCATAGCCCTGCGCCTTGGCCCGGCTGAGGAAGTCAGTGACAAAGGCATCCAGCCACATGTCCCCCGACCCAGGCGACCACAGGCCAAAGCCCCCCTCGGCACCCTGATTGGTCAGGATTTCGGTCACCGCCTGCGCGATGCGGGTCTGAACATTGTCGGCGCCCGGCAGATCCATCGCCTGCGCCACCTGATCGAAATACAGCAGCGGCAGGGCCTTGGAGGTGATCTGCTCGGTGCAGCCGTAGGGATAGCGATCCAGCGCCGCCAGAATGCCCGGCGCGTTCAGCCGCGCAATCGGGCCAACCGCCATCACCGCCTTGCCCGATCCGGGCATCATGTCGGCGAACACCCCCTGATCGAAGGTGAAGGTCTGCCCCTTGGCCAGCGTCAGCCGATCCACGCGGGTGATTTCGGGATCGTTGATCTGCACCGGAATCGTCAGCGTCTTGGTGAGTTGCTTGCCATCCGGCGTTGTCAGCGCCACCGCAACAGTCTGCAGGCCCGGTTGCCCCACCGTCATCTTGACCGAGAAGGTCGCCTTGCCATTCTCGGCCAGGTCAAAGCCCGAGGGCACCGAACCCAGCGTCAGCCCGGCAGAGGACACATCGAGCCCCATCCGCCCCGATGGGCCGGTGGCATGCACGATTTCCAGCAACAGGCGCGAGTTGTCGCCCGGCGCCAGGAAGCGCGGCACCGAGGCGGTGATCACCACCGGGTCGCGCACCAGAACATCGGCCTGCGCCTGCCCGA
>JAKQLM010000057.1 GCA_029567145.1 Pseudomonadota bacterium | reverse complement strand
GCGGGCAGGGCGCCATAGTGGCTGCCAGATGCCTCAAGGCAGTCCGCGACCAGATTGAAGTGTTTGGCCTCTTCATCAGCGGCCTTGACCCAGTCATCGTAAAAGCCCATCGGCATCGGAGTGCTGGTGAACCGGGCGATGATGTCCCAGTGCAGATCCACCGCGTTCAGCTCGATATGGGCGACGGCGTGGAGGAGGGCGATCCGCCCCTCGGGACTGCCGGGCTTGCGGCGCGGCACGTCGCGGGGGGACAGAAGTTCAGGCCGCGCGGGACGGGCGGGAAAGTCGGGCGGCGCGGCGTGGCCGACGGGCAGGGGCGTGCCCGCAGCCCGCGCGGCAAACCATGTGGCGGCATGGGCGCGGCCAAGCGCCGCCTTCTGCCGCCCGTCGGCGGTGGTCAGAACCTCGACCGCCATTTCGGCCAGCGTCCCCATTATTCATCCTTTGCCACAGCCATCCGCCCAGACGTTAACTCTTTCTGAGCGTGGCGTTGCAACCCCATGATTTCATTGAGTGCACAAAACTGTCCACACAAGACAGCCTATAGCGCCTTGACCGCTGCCAGCACCTCGTCCGCGTGGCCCTTGACACTGACCTTGGGCCAAACCCTTGCCACGCGGCCGTCGCCGCCGATCAGGAAGGTCGCGCGCTGGATGCCCATGTAGGTCTTGCCATACATGCTTTTCTCTTGCCAGACGCCATAGTCCTCGCACGTCGTGCCGGTTTCGTCCGAGGCCAGCACGATCCCCAGCCCGTGCTTCTTGCAGAACTTGTCGTGGCTTTTCACGCTGTCCTTGGAAATCCCGATCACCGTGGCCCCGGCCGCCGTGAAGTCGGCCAGCCGGGCGTTGAAGTCCTGCGCTTCAAGCGTGCAGCCGGGCGTGTCGTCCTTGGGGTAGAAATACAGCACCACCTTGCCGGGCCGCAGGGCAGACAGGGTCACGGTGCCGCCCCCATCGCGGGGCAGCGTGAAATCGGGCGCGGGGTCGGTGGCGGAAATCATGGGCGGCTCCTTGCCTTTCG
>JAKQLM010000048.1 GCA_029567145.1 Pseudomonadota bacterium | reverse complement strand
CCGGCGCGTGACGCCTCGGGTCATGGCCTATGCCGCGCGGCTTCTGTCCGGCGACCGGGCCGAGGCCGAGGATGTGGCGCAGGAAACCATGCTGCGGCTTTGGCGCGTCGCGCCGGAGTGGCGGCAGGGCGAAACGAAGGTGACGACCTGGGCCTACCGGGTCGCCACCAACCTGTGCATCGACCGGCAGCGGTCGCGGAGCCGAAAGCGTCAGATGGCGCTGGACGACGCGCCCGAGGTGGCGGATGGCTCGGTTGGGGCCGAGGGTCGGTTGCAGGAGGCGGGCCGGATGGCGGCGCTGGAGGCCGCGCTGGCCGAATTGCCGGACCGGCAGCGGCAGGCGGTGGTGCTGCGCCATCTGGAAGGGATGACGAACCCCGAAATTGCAGCGATCATGGAGATCGGGGTGGAAGCGGTGGAAAGCCTGACGGCGCGTGGCAAGCGGGCTCTGGCGGCGGTACTTTCGGGGCAGAAGGATGCCTTGGGATATGAGGATGACGGCTATGCAGGATGACGATCTCGACCGTCTGCTCGCAACTGCGGCGCAGCGACCTCCCACGCCATCCGAGGCGTTGATGGAGCGGGTGCTGGCGGATGCGCTTGCCTTGCAGCCTGCACCACCATCGTATCGCAACGTCGGGGCTGTGCCGCAGCCGGGGCTGCTGGGGCGATTGATGGCAGTGTTCGGCGGGGCTCCGGCGCTTGCCGGGCTGGGGACCGCGGCGGTCTTCGGACTGGCGCTGGGCTATTACAGCCCGACCACGATGGACTACCTGACCGGGGCGACTGCCGACACGGCGGAGTTCTTCCCGGAAGCCGATTTTCTGACGACGGAAGGCTGACTTCGATGACCGAAACCCAGAATACCGCGCCTGTGCAGTCCCCTGCGGCTCCGCGCGGGGTGAAGATCGCCCTCGCGGTGTCCGTTGCGCTGAACCTTGCGGTCGCGGGGCTTGCGGTCGGGGCCTGGCTGGGCGACGGGCCGCACAAGGGCATGCCCCGCGACATGTCCTTTGGCCCGTTCAGCGAGGCGCTGGACGA
>JAKQLM010000813.1 GCA_029567145.1 Pseudomonadota bacterium | reverse complement strand
GTGGCGATCAGCGCATTGCCGCCAAAGGCAAAAATCACGCCCGTCGTATGCACCGGGCGCAGACGGCCATAGCCGGACCAGGCCTGCCCGAACGTTGCCTCGGGCCAGACCATCAGCGCCGCCACCCACAGCCCGACCCCCATCGCAAACACACCCCAGACCATCGCCAGCACGATGCCGACCTTGATCGGGTCGTCGTAATACCGCTGAAGACGTGCCGGATCGGGGGCGGGTTCCTCCAGAACGCCGCCCACCGCGAACACAAGGATAAGGCCAAGCGCCAGGGCAATGAAGCCGTGCACGGCCAGCGGATCGTGCTTGCCGAGCGCCGCCATGGTCAGCCCAAGCAACGCCAGACAGATGGACAGAAGCAGGCCGAGGTGCCTTTCCGTGCGGGTGAGTGTTGCGATCATGCGAGTGCCACCCTTTCCATCCTTGGCAGGGCCACATCCGCCAGGGTCGAGCGGTCCAGATCGGCCAGAAACGCCGCCTCGGCCGAACGCAGCCGAGCCTTCAGACGGCAACAGCCCATGACGGTGCAGGCGCCGCCCGATGCCTGAAAGCATTCCACCAGCGCCTGGCCGGCTTCCAGAAGACGCACGACCTCGCCCAGCCGGATCTGGCTTGCGGGCCGGGCCAGAACCGCGCCGCCTCCACTCCCGCGCCGCGTGGCAACGATTCCGGCCTGCGCAAGCGTCGACATGATCTTGGTCAGGTGATGGCGCGACAGGGCAAACTCTTCGGCCAGATCGGCGGTCGAGAAGGCACGGTCGGGCTCTGACGCCATCCGCATCAGCGCGCGCAGTCCGAAATCGGTGAAGGAGGTCAGGCGCATCGCTGCTCCGTTTGAATCGGTATTTACAATACCTATTAGCAGGGTCTACGTTTGGCGCAAGCCCGGAGTCAAGGAACGCCTGCCATGTCCGCCCCCGATGCCCTTCGCAGCGCCCGCCCCGATGTCACCGCCGACCTGATGCGGCGCACCGGGCTGGACGACGCCATGCTGGGCCGCCTGGTGCACGGGTTTTATGACCACGTGCGACGTGACCCGCTGCTGGCGCCGGTCTTTGCCGACCGGATCACTGACTGGACCCCGCATCTGGAGCAGATGGTCGAATTCTGGTCCTCGGTCGCACTGATGACCGGGCGCTATCACGGCGCGCCGATGCCCAAGCATTTGCCCTTGCCGGTCGAGCGGGAACACTTTGACCGCTGGCTGGATCTGTTCCGGCAGACCGCACAAGAGGTCTGCCCGCCCACCGGCGCGGCATGGGTGATCGAGCGGGCCGAACGGATCGCATCCTCGATCCACATGAACATCCTGGGCGCACGTGGCCAGAATGGCGGCGCGGCTGCGCCACCCCAGCTTTGAGAGAGGGAGCCTGACATGACGAATGATCCGCCGCTGGACGACAACGCCGCCCTGACCACCTACATCGAGACGCGCTATCATCAGACCCACCGCGCGCAACTCCCCGACCTTGCCGCGCTGGCGCTGAAGGTCGAGCGGATGCATGGCGACAGCCCGGATGCCCCGGTTGGGCTGGGCGCGCTGCTGCAACGCCTGATCGGTACCTTGGAAGTGCATATGAAGAAGGAAGAGCTGATCCTTTTTCCCGCAATCCGGCGCGGTGGCGGGCCGGGGATCGAAAACCCCATCGCGGTGATGCGGGCCGATCACGATGACCACCAGACCGAGGTGGTCGAGATCCGCAGGCTGACCCATGACCTGACCCTGCCCGAAGGCGCCTGCCGATCCTGGACCGCACTTTATGACGGGCTGGGCGAGTTCCTGCGTGACCTCGACACCCATATCCGGCTGGAGAACGATGTGCTGTTTCCTCGGTTCGCGCCTGCAGCCTGACCCGTCCGGCATGCATGAGGAAAAGGAGGACACCGATGCCAGATATCTCGATGCCAAAGACCACCAAAGCCCACGGCGAAAAGCGTCATGCCCTTGCCCCGGCCGCCGATGACGCCTTTCACGCCTTCGGCAAGGCGGTCTTTGCACCCGGAGCGCTGGATGTCCGCACCAAGCAGCTGATCGCCGTTGCGGTCGCGCATGTCACGCAATGCCCCTGGTGCATCGAAGCCCATGTCAAGGCGGCCCAAAGGGAAGGTGCCTCGGGTCCCCAGATCGTGGAGGCCATCTGGGTGGCCGCAGAAATGCGCGCGGGCGCGGCCTTTGCCCATTCGGTAAAGGCGCTGGACCTGATCGAAGACGACCCCGCACCATGATGTCGGCATCCGTCGGCGACATCCACCTTTGTCGGGCCCATGACATCAGGGCCGGTGTGCGGCCCATCGGCGCGCGGTTGCTGGTGGACAGGCTTTGGCCGCGCGGCATCAGCAAGACAGATCTGCCACTTGATGCCTGGCTGAAAGGTGTGGCTCCCAGCCCCGCTCTGCGCATCTGGTACGGGCATGACCCTGCGAAATGGGCCGAGTTCGGCAACCGATACCGTGCCGAATTGCGCAATAACCCCGAGGCCGTGGAAAGCGCTCTGGCCTGGTGCCTCAGGGGGCCGGCAAGCCTGATCTATGCCGCAAAGGACAGGCTTCACACCCACGCGCTTGTCCTGCGCGATCATCTGGCCGAAACTCTCGCCAAGG
>JAKQLM010000806.1 GCA_029567145.1 Pseudomonadota bacterium | reverse complement strand
GCGGGCCCTGGGCGAGCTTGTGCCAGGCGTGCCGCGCTGGGTGATCGGGCATTCTCTGGGCGGGCTTTGGCTGGGGTTCCACCCCGAAATGGCCGGGGTCGACCGGGTGGTGACCGTGGGATCGGGGCTGATCCATGTGTCCGACCATCCGTTTGGCTACCGGATGAAGGCGCGCAGCTTCTGGCATGGGCCGATGCCGTTCCTGGCCCGCCGTCTGGGCTATGCTCCGGGCCAGCGGCTGGGCTTTGGCCCCAACTTGCCGCTGGGCGTGTACGAGGACTGGCGGCGCTGGTGCCTGACCCGGGGGTTCCACCTGTCGGATGTCGGCCAGCGGCTGCCCGCCCCGGATATCCGGCGGGTCACGGCGGAGATGCGGATCGTGTCGGTGGCCGATGACGTGATGGTGCCAGCTCCCGCCGTCTGGCGGATCATGGCGCTGTACCCCGAGGCCGTGAAGCGCCAGTTGGTCCTGCGGCCCTCTGACCACGGCCTGGCGCAGATCGGACACATTGGGGCGTTCCACCGCAAGAACGCCGTCTTGTGGCCCGCTTTGGTCGACTAGATCAGCCGCGCCATCCGCGCGCCGGTCAGAAGATCCGGGGCCAGGTGATGTGCCCAACGGCCCTGGCTGGGCACGACGTCCGGGACCTGCACCACAGTGCAGCCCGCGCGATGCGCCGCCTCGGCCCCGGTTTCGCTGTCCTCGAACACCAGGCAACGGTCCGGCGCGATGCCGAACAGCTGGGCGGCCAGCAAATAGGGGTCCGGCGCGGGCTTCGGAGCCGTCACATCGTCCAGCGTCACGACATGGGTGAAGGCCCCGGCGATTCCGGCAATCGCCAGCTTGCGGTGCGCCCCCACTCGCCCGGTCGAGGTGACGATGGCCAAAGGACGTCCAGCGCGCGCCAGCAGCTCCTCGGCCCCGGCCTTCAATTGCAGCCCGGCATCGACACCGGCGGCGAAACCGTCGCGCCAGTGTCGGTTGACCGCGTCCAGATCGGCATGTGGCAGGGCGGCGCGGATGATGTCGCGCGCCGTCGGTTCATCCTTGCCGACCAGAGCGTGCATGAAGGCGTCATCCACGTCATGCCCATGCGCCGCAAAGGCCGCAAGGCCGGTGGTCAGGGCAATGGATTCGGTGTCGATCAGCGTGCCGTCGAGATCGA
>JAKQLM010000805.1 GCA_029567145.1 Pseudomonadota bacterium | reverse complement strand
GGCGCTGCTGGTGGGACCGGACCAGAAGTGGCTGACCACGATGGGCTATCTGGAAAAGGTCGATGACTACCTGAACAAGGCGCTGAAGGGCTAAGCCTTCTTAGCAGGCTTCAGACGGGCGCGGGACTGGGTTCCGCGCTCATCTATTTCAAAGACCTGCGGTTGCTTCTTAAACCAGCCGATCCACGAGGCTGATGTGCCGATCCCGGCTTGGGCCTTGGATATGCCCTTCGCCTTTGCGGCAGGCTGCCCCAGCGCGGAAAGCGTCACCCAGCCTTCGCTTTCCTTGCCCTCCCGTTTCAGGAAGTCGCGCATCCTTTCGTCGAAGGACACGGGCTTGCCCACCTGCTCGGTCTTGTCCGGGATGGTCACGAACTTCCGGCAAGCCTTGCGAAAGTCGATGGGTGCCTTGTCTTCGCCTATGCCTGTGACGGGAAAGCCCAGTTCGACCAGACGCAAGGCGACGAGAGTCATGTCACGGTCCGAGGTGGCAATGACAATCTCGTCCACCTGTCGGGTCAGGGCCAACTCCAACGCGTCGAGCGAAAGAGCCAGATCGGCGGCATCCTTTTTCGGCGGAACGTGAACAAGGCGGAAGCCCGGGGCAGAGGTCCAGCCCCCGATCCGGGTCACAGCACCGAAGACGCGCCTGACGATCAATGTGCCACAGTCAAGCGACGTCCTGATCAGGAAACCCGCGTGATCCGCCGAAAGATTTTCGCCATCCACCAAAAGCGCGACGCGGCGTTCGTCCATAATGCACCTGCAAGTCAATCACTTGCAGACACTGTGGCACAGGGTCGATGCGCCTGTCACCCTTCGTGCATTCAGGCTTTGTATTCCACCTGAACGAACCCGTTTTCCCAGTTCCGCGATGCGACCAGCGTCAGGTTCACGTCCCCCGCCCCATGCCCCCAAAGTGCCCGCCCCTGCCCCAGCAGAACCGGGATCAGCGTGACGATCATCCGCCGCACCAGCCCTTCGGCGACAAAATTGCGGATGGTCTGGCCGCCGTCGATGTAGACGCGGGTCACGCCCCTTAGACCGAACTCCTCCAACACCGCACGCGGCCCCCTGCCGCTGACGCGCACCTTGTCCTTCAGCGCATCGGGCACCGTCACGCGCTCGGGCGTCCGGCTTAGCACCACGACCGGGATGTTGTAGGGCCATTCCGGGAAGGTGAGCACCTTTTCAAAGCTCTCCCGCCCCATCACCATTGCCCCCACCCCATCCAGAAAGGTGGCATAGCCAAAGTCCTCGCCCTCTGGCACCGGGCGGCTGGTCAGCCACAGGATGTCGCCGTCGGGGCGCGCGATGTAGCCGTCCATACTCGTCGCAATGAACACTTCGGCCGATGGCAGTTGCCCGGTCATTTCGTCCTCCAATATCTGCTGCAGAAAGACGGTGTGTGTAGACCGGCGGCACCCAAGGGTCAAGAACCTAACGGGAACAGGTCGCAGAAATACGACAGGATCATTGACATTCTTTAGGTCAGCATATATGACTTAAATACCACCGTGGAGCCGCCCATGCCCGACCGTCTCGACCATATCAGTGCGGCCCCGCGGCACAGCGCCGTCGATGACGTCCAGGGCATCGCGTTTGGCGTCACGATGGCCGCGCTTGGCATGCACATCCTGACCCACATGGGCTTTGTCACCGGCCAGACCACGGGCATTGCGATCCTTGTGGCGCATCTGACTGGCCTGCCCTTTGCCGCCGTCTACTTTGCCGTCAACCTGCCCTTCCTGGGGCTGGCCTGGGCGCGGCTTGGGCTGCGTTTTGCCGTCAAGACCCTGATCACCACCGCCGCCGTATCGGGGCTTGTCGCGCTGTTTCCCGGCTGGCTGGAGCTTGGCCGGATCGAGCCTGCCCTTGCGGCGATCCTGTTCGGCCTTCTCTTCGGCATCGCCGCGCTGGCGGCGATCCGGCACGGCGGCAGTTTCGGCGGGCTGTCGGTGCTGTGGATCGAGTTGCAGGACCGCACCGGCTTTCGCGCCGGGCATTCGCAGCTGATCTCGGACGCGGTCATCTTTGCCCTGGCGGCGCTGATCCTGCCGTGGGACAAACTGGTCTACAGCGCGCTTGGCGCGGCGGTCTTTGCCCTGTTCATCGCCGTGAACCACCGCCGCGACCGCTATGTCGCGGCTTAGGGGGGTTTTCCTCGCCCGGGACATCAGCTAGGCCCCGCCCCATGACGGACCCCCATCACCACAGCCTGATCGAGGACGCCCAGGGCATCGCCTATGGCGCGACCATGGCCGCCTTCGGCATCGTGATCCTGACGCATCTTGGCCTGATCACCGGCCAGACTGCGGGGCTTGCGGTGCTGATTTCCTATGCCACCGGCTATGGCTTTGGGCCGGTGTTCTTTGCGGTCAACCTGCCGTTCTATGTGCTGGGCTATCTGCGCATGGGCTGGCGGTTCACGCTGAAAACCTTTGTCGCCGTGGCGCTTCTGTCTGGCCTCAGCCTGTGGCTGCCGGGCCAGGTCAGCTTTGCGACCCTGAACCCCTGGGTCGGCGCGGTGCTGTTCGGCTTTCTCTCCGGCTCGGCCCTTTTGGCGCTCTTTCGGCATGGGGCCAGCCTGGGTGGCGTCGGCATCGTCGCCCTGATGCTGCAGGACCGACTGGGCTGGCGCGCGGGCTGGGTCCAGCTTGGCTTTGACGCGGTCCTGTTCGCCCTGGCCTTCGCGGTGATCGAGGCGCGGCTGGTCCTGATCAGCTTTGTCGGGGCCCTTGTGGTGAACCTTGTCATCGCGATCAACCACCGTCGAGACCGCTATGTGGCGACCTGAATGACGCGGAAAATCGTTAAGATTCCCTGAACGGAAAAATCCAAGTTGTTGATATCATTTGCATCCGCGGGATTGTCCACTGTGGACACCGCAGCCCCTCTGGCCAGCCGCAGGAAAACCCTGTAAGGCCCCGCCAACCCTATCCGGATCGGACCCCATGGAACTGCGCAACATCGCGATCATCGCCCACGTCGACCACGGCAAGACTACCCTCGTGGACGAGCTTCTGAAACAGTCGGGGGCCTTCCGCGACAACCAGGCCGTTTCCGAACGGGCGATGGATTCGAACGACATCGAACGCGAACGCGGGATCACGATCCTGGCCAAGTGTACCTCCGTCGAATGGCACGGCGCGCGGATCAACATCGTCGACACCCCCGGCCACGCCGATTTCGGTGGCGAGGTAGAGCGGATCCTGTCGATGGTGGACGGGGTTTGCCTGCTGGTGGACGCCGCCGAAGGCCCGATGCCGCAGACCAAGTTCGTGCTCGCCAAGGCGCTGGCCCTGGGCCTGCGCCCCATCGTCGTCCTGAACAAGGTCGACAAGCCCGACGCCGAACCCGACCGCGCGCTGAACGAGGTGTTCGACCTCTTCGCCAACCTCGGCGCCGATGATGACCAGCTGGATTTCCCGCACGTCTACGCCTCGGGCCGGTCCGGCTGGGCCGACATGGAGTTGGACGGGCCGAGGAAGGACCTGAGTGCCCTCTTCGACCTGATCGTCCGCCACGTCCCCGCGCCAAAGGTCCTGGCCCGCGTGGATGAGCCGTTCTCGATGCTGGCAACCACCCTGTCCGCCGACCCCTACCTGGGCCGTATCCTCACGGGGCGCGTTGAATCCGGCCGCATCGGCACCGGCACCACGCTGAAAGCCCTGTCGCGCACTGGCGACCGGCTGGAGCAGTTCCGCGTGACGAAGATCCTGGCGTTCCGCGGCCTGACCCAGACCGCGATTGACGAGGCTGTGGCCGGTGACATCGTCACCCTTGCGGGCATGACCAAGGCCACCGTCGCCGACACCCTTTGCGCGCTGGAGATTGACACCGCGCTGCCGTCGCAGCCAATCGACCCGCCGACGATCACCGTGACTTTCGGCATCAACGACTCGCCCTTGGCCGGTCGTGACGGCTCCAAGGTCCAGTCGCGCGTCATCCGTGATCGGCTGATGAAAGAGGCCGAGGTCAACGTCGCGATCAAGATCGCCGACACCCCCGGCGGCGACGCGTTCGAAGTTTCGGGCCGTGGCGAACTTCAGATGGGTGTGCTGATCGAGAACATGCGCCGTGAAGGGTTCGAGTTGTCGATCTCCCGCCCGCGCGTGATCTTCCAGGACATCGACGGAGTCCGCAATGAACCCATCGAGGAAGTCACCATTGACGTCGACGATGACTATTCCGGCGCGGTCATCGACAAGCTGACGGGTGAGCGCAAGGGCGATCTGGTCGAGATGAAACCGGCAGGCGTCGGCAAGACCCGGATCATCGCGCATGTCCCGTCGCGCGGGCTGATCGGTTATCAGGGCCAGTTCCTGACCGACACGCGCGGCACCGGCGTTCTGAACCGGATTTTCCACGGCTGGACCCCGCACAAAGGCCCGATCCAGGGCCGGCGTCAGGGCGTGCTGATTTCCACCGAAAGCGGCGTCTCGGTCGCCTACGCGCTGTGGAACCTGGAAGACCGGGGCCGGATGTTCATCGGCCCGCAGGAACAGGTCTATGTCGGCATGCTGATCGGCGAGCACTCCCGCGAGAACGACCTTGAGGTCAACCCGCTGAAGGGCAAGAAGCTGACCAACGTCCGCGCCTCAGGCACGGATGAAGCTGTCCGCCTGACCCCGCACATCAAGATGTCGCTGGAAGAGGCCATCGCCTATATCGACGACGACGAGCTGGTCGAGGTGACCCCGAAGATCATCCGCCTGCGCAAGCGCGAGTTGGACCCGAACGAGCGCAAGCGCGCCTCTCGCAAGGAATGAGACCGGGTAGGGTGGGTGAATCACCCACCCTACGCTTGCGCCAGCCCTATGCGGCGGCGGCCAGGCGGCAGGGCAGGAAATCTTCCACCCGAACCTCTGCCCCGTCAAAGGTGCAGAAACTGTAGGGCGGCACTTCTTCCCAGCCGCCCTCCTCCGCCTCCAGCGGTTCGGACACCACGGCACGACCCATGCGGGTTTCGGACCAGCGGTGATACAGCGACGGCGCGGCCTCGTCCGTGGCGTAGCGCACCGCATAGAGTCGTGCCCCGTCCGACAAGGCCGCCGTCATCCGCAGATGCGGCCCCTGCCCTTTGGCCTGGGCCAGCCGGATGAACCGCGCCGCTGCCCGTTCCAGCGCGCCGCGCGGATCGTCGTCCAGGCCCTCTGCCATCGCGACCAGGAACAGCGCTTCGCTGTCGGTGGCCCCCTTGCGATGCGGATACAGCGCTTCGGGGATCATCATGTCGGCGTCGCGGCGGAAGTTGTCATAACCGCCGACCTGGCCATTGTGCATGAAGCTCCACCGGCCATGGGTGAAAGGGTGGCAGTTGTTGCGGCTCGTGGCCGTGCCCGTGGACGCCCGGACATGCGCCAGAAACAGGCCGGATTGCACCTGTGCCGTCAGGCTTTTCAGGTTGGGGTCCGACCAGGCGGGCAGCACGTCGCGGTAGAGCCCGGGTTCCGTCCGCGCGCCATACCAGGCCACGCCGAACCCGTCGGCGTTGATTGCCGAATGGCATTGCGTCGCGCAATGGCTTTGATGGATCAGGCTGTGACCGGGGCGGCTGATGATCTCCTCCAGGAAGATCGGTGCGCCGGTGTAGGCGGCCCAGCGGCACATCAGCGCGCGGCCTTGGTGGTCAGGAACATCTGCTCGGCCCCTTGTTTTCTTTCACTTTACCAGAAAGCGCCGGGTCTTGTGGATAAAATCCTGTCACTTCGAGGAAAACCTTACTCGATTTCCTCCACCACCATCAGATCGCGCAGACTGGCGCCCTTTGCATGGGCAAGAGCGGCCTGATAGGCGGGCGAGTTGTAGCAGGTGACCGCCGCCTCCAGACTTGGGAACCGCGCCACGACATTGCGGGCGCGGTCGTTGCCTTCCAACTGCACATAGCGGCCACCCCGGGCAAGGAACACCCCGCCATGGGCCGCGATGGCGGGGCCTGCTTCCTTGGCATAGCGGCCATATGCCTCGGCGTCGGTGACGTGGACATGGGCGATCCAGAGCGCGGTCGGCATGGTTCAGGCCCCCATTGCGGCTTCGGCCGCCGTGATCGCGGCGTCGGCCTGGGCGATGTCCGCGCCCCCGGCCTGGGCCATGTCAGGCCGGCCACCGCCACCCTTGCCGCCCATCGCTTCGGCTGCGGCCTTGACCAGCGTCACGGCGGAAAGCCTGTCGGTCAGGTCGGCGGTGACGCCAGCAGCAACGGCCGGTTTCGCCCCGGTATCGGCGATCAACAGCACCGCGCCCGATCCCAGACGCGCCTTCATCTCGTCGATCAGCGCGGGAAGATCCTTACCCGAGACGCCGGAAAGCACCTGAGCAATGAACCGGATGCCATTGATTTCCTTGGCTTCCTGTCCACCGGCCTTGCCGCCCATCGCGACCTCGCGGCGCAGTTGCGCGACCTCGTTGGTCAGCGCTTTCCGTTCGTCGAACAGCGCCCGGATACGGTCGGCAAGTTCACTGGCCGGGGCCTTGATGATCGCCGCGATGTCGTTCAGCCGCGCGTCCTGCTGGCGCAGGTGGTCCAGCGCCGCCTGTCCGGTCAGCGCCTCGATCCGGCGCACCCCGGCGCTGGAGGCTGAATCGCCCAGCAGAACCATCGCGCCGATGTCGCCGGTGCGTGCGACATGGGTGCCGCCGCACAGTTCAAGACTGTAGGTCTTGCGGTCCGCCCCCTTGCCCGAGCCTTCCAGCAAACCCATTGAAACGACACGCACTTCTTCGCCATACTTCTCACCGAACAGGGCCTGAGCACCGATGGCGCGGGCGTCGTCGGGGGTCATGATCCGGGTCTCGACCGGCGAGTTCTGGCGGATGAAGGTGTTCACTTCGGCTTCGATGGTTGCGAGATCGGGGGCCGAGATCGCTGCCGAATGGCTGAAGTCAAAGCGCAGGCGGTCGGCGGCATTCAGGCTGCCCCGTTGCGCCACATGGTCGCCCAGCGTCCGGCGCAGCGCCTCATGCAGCAGATGCGTGGCCGAGTGGTTGGCGCGGATCGCGGAGCGGCGTTTGTGGCTGACCTCCAGCTTCGCTGGTTGTCCTTTGATAACAGTGCCTTCCGTGATCTTTGCAATGTGGATGAAGACCCCTGCGGCCTTCTTTACATCGGTCACTTCGGCTGTGCCGGTGTCGGTCCGGATGATGCCGGAATCGCCAACCTGTCCACCGGATTCAGCGTAGAATGGCGTCTGGTTGACGACGATCTGGACCGTTTCCCCGATCCCCGCCTGCCCGACCGCAGCCCCATCGCGGACCAGTGCGGTGATCACACCCTCGGCAGTTTCGGTGTCATAGCCTAAGAATTCACTAACGCCGTGTTCTTCGGCGATCTCGAACCAGATCTTCGCGTCGCCCGCAGCACCCGTTCCGGCCCAGGCCGCCCGAGCCTTGGCCTTCTGTTCGGACATCGCCGCGTCAAAGCCCTGCACGTCGACCTCGCGCCCCTTTTCACGCAGCGCGTCCTGCGTCAGGTCCAGCGGGAAGCCATAGGTGTCATACAGTTTGAAGGCCGCAGCGCCCGGCAGCGCGCCGCCGTCGGGAAGGCCCGACAGTTCGTCATCCAGAAGCTTGAGGCCCCGGTCAAGCGTCTGCTTGAACTTGGTTTCTTCCAGCCGCAGCGTTTCCTCGATCAGCGACTGCGCCCGGGCAAGCTCGGGGTAGGCCCCGCCCATCTGCCGCACCAAGGCGGGCACCAGGCGGTGCATCACCGGGTCCTGCGCGCCCAGCATATGGGCGTGGCGCATCGCGCGGCGCATGATCCGGCGCAGGACATAGCCCCGGCCTTCGTTCGACGGCATCACCCCGTCGGCGATCAGGAACGAGGTCGAGCGCAGGTGATCAGCGATGACGCGGTGGTGAATTTTCCCCGGCCCGTCAGGGTCTTGAGAGGTGACGTTCGCGCTGGCTTCGATTAGCGACCGCATCAGGTCGGTGTCGTAGTTGTCGTGCTTGCCCTGCAAAAGCGCGCCGATCCGCTCCAGACCCATGCCGGTGTCGATTGACTGCATCTCCAGCGGCACCAGCCGCCCATCGGCGAACTGTTCGTTCTGCATGAAGACGTTGTTCCAGATCTC
>JAKQLM010000799.1 GCA_029567145.1 Pseudomonadota bacterium | reverse complement strand
GCGGGCCGAGGTCAACCAGGCCGCCGAAATCCTGCGCATGCAGCAGGACATCGCCCGCCGCCGCCGCCGTCGCCTCGCACTTCTGGCCGCGCGGCTTTTTGCCTTTGTCGCGCTGCCGACGATCCTGGCGGGCTGGTATTTCTACACCATGGCCACGCCGATGTACGCCACCAAGACCGAATTCGTGATCCAGCAGGCCGGCCCCGCCTCCAGCGGCGGGCAGTTCGGCGGGCTGTTTTCCGGCACCTCCTTTGCCACATCGCAGGATTCGATCGCCGTCCAGGGCTACCTGCAATCGCTGGATGCCATGGTCCGGCTGGAAGCCGACCTTGGCTTCCGCGAACATTTTCAAAGCCCGACCATCGACGCGATGCAGCGGCTGGACCCCGGGGCCACAATGTCCGCCGCCTACAAGATCTACAAGAAATACATCAAGATATCCTACGACCCCACCGAAGGCATCGTCCGGATGGAGGTGATCGCCGCCGATCCCCAGGTCGCCGCGCGCTGGTCCGAACAGCTGATCACCTACGCCGAGGAACAGGTTGACCACCTGACCCAGCGCCTGCGCGCCGACCAGATGAGCGATGCGCAGAAAGGCTATGACGACGCTCAGGTCGCCCTGGCCGCATCGCAGCGCCGCCTGATCCAGCTGCAGGAAAGTTTCAAGGTCCTGTCCTCGGAAACCGAGGTCGGGCTGATCACCGCGCAGATCTCGACGCTGGATTCGCAGCTGACCCAGGAACGCCTGTCCCTGGCCCAGATGGAGGCGAACGAAACCCCCAACGTCGCCCGAATGGAGCCGGTCAAGCGCCGCATCGCCACGCTGGAATCCGAAATCGCCATCTTGCGGTCGCGCCTGACCGAAGGCGAGGTTGGCGAGCTTAGCCTTGCCCAGGTCCAGGGCGAGCTTCTGGTCGCGCAGGCCGACCTGCAGACCCGCCAGATGATTCTGGCCCAGGCCCTGCAATCCATGGAAACCTCGCGGATCGAGGCGAACCGCCAGGTCCGCTATCTGTCACTGTCGGTGCGCCCGGTGCCGCCCGATGCCCCCGCCTACCCCCGCGCGTTCGAGAATACGGCCGTCACGATGTTGATCATGCTGGGGATTTACCTCATGGTCTCGATGACCGCCGCGATCTTGCGGGAACAGGTCTCTGCCTAGAAACCGGCTGAGGGTGCGATGAAGGATGTGACCATCGGCGGGATGACCGTCAGCAACGATCGCCCGCTTCTGGTGATCGCGGGGCCCTGCCAGCTGGAAAGCCTGGACCACGCCCAGATGATCGCGGGCGCCATGGCCGAGGCGTGCCAGGCGGCAGGCGCGCAGTATGTCTTCAAGGCCAGCTACGACAAGGCCAACCGAACGTCGCTGGGAGGCAAGCGCGGCCTGGGGATGGAGGCGGGGCTGCAGGTCCTGGCAGCCATTCGCGCGATGGGCCTGCCGGTCCTGACCGATGTCCACGATGCCGCCCAGGCGCGTGAGGCGGCGACGGTGGTGGACGTGATCCAGATCCCGGCCTTCCTGTGCCGCCAGACCGATCTTCTGCTGGCCGCAGGCGAAACCGGGGCCGTGGTGAACATCAAGAAGGGCCAGTTCCTCGCGCCCTGGGACATGGCCAATGTGGCGGCCAAGGTCGCGAGCACCGGCAACGACCGCATCCTTCT
>JAKQLM010000798.1 GCA_029567145.1 Pseudomonadota bacterium | reverse complement strand
AGTGGTCAAGCGGCTGGCGGTCTTTCGGGCCGATCTGGATCAGCGCAAGACCTGATACGCCCGGGGAGGGGTCAGAATGCAGCTCTATTGTTTCGGCGAAAGCGGCAACGCCTACAAATGCGCGCTGGCGCTGGTGATGGCAGATCTGGACTGGACCCCGGTCCATGTCGATTTCTTCAAGGGCGAGGCGCGAAGCGCAGAGTTCCGCAAGATCAACGAGATGGGCGAAGTCCCGGTGCTGGTCGACGGCGACACCACCCTGACCCAGTCCGGGGTGATCCTGGACTACATCAGCTCCAAGACCGGCAAGCTCGGCGGTCGCTCCGCCGCCGAACGGCGTGAGGTGCTGCGCTGGCTGTTCTGGGACAACCACAAACTGTCCACCCAGATCGGCACTACCCGTTTCCTGATGAACTTCCTGCCGCCCGAGAAACGGCCCGAAGCGGTGATCCCCTTCCTGCAAGGCCGCCTGAAGGCCGCGTACACCGTCCTGAACGACCACCTCGACGGTCGCACCTGGGTCGCGGGCGAAGCCGTCACCATCGCCGACCTGTCCTGTGCGGGCTACCTTTACTACCCCGAACCCTTCGGCTTTGACCGCACCGACTGGCCCAACATTGACCGCTGGCTGGACCGCATCGCGGCGCTTCCCGGCTGGAAACACCCCTACGACCTGATGCAGCGGGCCTTCCCCGCGTAAGGAGACACCGATGACCGACGCTTTCATCTACGACGCCGTTCGCAGCCCGCGCGGCAAGGGCCGTCCCGACGGCAGCTTGCATGAACTGACCTCGGTCGCGCTGTCGGCCAAGGTGTTGAACGCGGTCAAGGAACGCAACGGGCTGGAGGGCCACGTCATCGAGGATGTGATCTGGGGCAACGTGACCCAGGTCGGCGAACAGGGCGGCTGCCTCGCGCGGTCGGCGGTTCTGGCAAGCGATCTTGACGAACGCATCCCCGGCCTTGCGATCAACCGCTTCTGCGCGTCAGGCATGGAGGCGGTGAACCTGGCCGCCAACCAGGTCAAGGCCGGGGCAGGCCACGCCTATATCGCCGGCGGGGTCGAGATGATGGGCCGTGTCGCCATGGGGTCGGACGGCGCGGCGATTGCCGTCGATCCGGGGCTGGCGATGAAGACCTACTTCGTGCCGCAGGGCATTTCGGCGGACATCATCGCCACCGAATACGGCTTTACCCGCGACATGGCCGATGCGTTGGCCGTCGAATCCCAGCGCCGCGCCGCGCAGGCCTGGGCCGAAAACCGCTTTGCGAAATCCGTCCTGACGATCCGCGACCAGAACGGGCTGCCGATCCTGGACCGCGACGAATACATGCGCCCCGGCACCGACATGCAGACGCTGGGCGCGCTGAAACCTGCGTTCAAGGACATGGGCGAGGTGATGCCCGGCTTCGACAAGGTGGCGATGCTGAAATATCCGCATCTGGAACGGATCGACCACATCCACCACGCCGGGAACTCCAGCGGCATCGTCGATGGCGCGGCGGCGGTCCTGATCGGCGACGCGGCTTTCGGCAAGGCGCACGGCCTGACGCCCCGCGCGCGCATCCGCGCCACCGCAAAGATCGGCACTGATCCCACGATCATGCTGACCGGCCCGGTCCCGGCGACGCAAAAGATCCTGCACGACAGCGGTCTCACCATCGGAGACATCGACCTGTTCGAGGTGAACGAGGCCTTTGCCTCGGTCGTCCTTCGCTTTCAGCAGGCCTTCGACGTTAACCCTTCTCTTGTGAATGTGAACGGCGGATCCATCGCCATGGGTCACCCCCTTGGCGCGACCGGCGCGATCATCATCGGCACGCTTCTGGACGAACTGGAGCGTCAGGACAAAGCCATGGGCCTTGCAACCCTTTGCATTGCCAGCGGAATGGGCGCAGCCACCATCATCGAGCGTGTCTGACCCATGAAAACCCGGTCCCTCCCATCAGTCATGCACCCGCCGCAACGCGGCGTTGATGTCGCTGCCGGGACAGGTGCTGTCGTTTTCCTACGTCGCGTCCGGGGTGATTCTCCCAAGGTGTTTCCTTCCTCAAAACGGTTTGAAGGACAGGGTAACGATGTTCTCGCAGGTGTCCGCGCAGTTGCGCCAACGGGCCGACCGGCTTTTGTCGGGGCAGTACGACTGGCTTGCGGCGCACTATGTCTACCCGCTACCGCTGTATCTTGGACCCAGCCGCCTGATCGTCCGCAGCCCGGACGAGGCGGTGTCGATGCTGTGCCTGCTGCGCGCCGCTTATCTGGAACGCGGCGTGATCGCGTTGCAGCCCCGGGTGACGGCGGTGGACCTGCCGCGCGACGGGCGGTTCCGGGTCTGGGTCGACTGGCACGAACTGGCGATCCCCGCAGAACAGTCGCGCCAGTCCTCGGTCATCTACTATTGCCGGACCTCCGGCCCCGGTCTGCGCGTCGAGATGGTGCAGTACACCCGTCTGTCGATGCCAGAGCTTTCACCGCATTTCGCCTCGCTGGCGCTGTCCGCCTGACACCCACCGTCAGCCGCATCGGTCGCCCTGTCCCGGAAGGAGCCGCCCGATGCCCGTGATCGACCCTGCCAAGGTTCCGGTCAAGACCGGCTCGATCTATCCCGAACCCTATGCCAGCATGATGGCCGGTCGCTCCTCGCTGCGGCTGGGCGCTGCCGGGGGGCTGACGCAATTCGGCGCGAACCTTGTGCGGCTGGACCCGGGCGCGCTGTCGTCCCTGCGGCACTGGCACCAGCACGAAGACGAATTCGTCATGGTCACCGAAGGCGAATGCACGCTGGTGCAGGACGCGGGCGAAACCGTCATGCGGCCGGGCGACTGTGCCGCCTTTCCGGCGGGCGACCCCGACGGCCACCACTTCATCAACCGCTCCGACCGCCCCGCCGCGTTTCTGGTGATCGGCACCAAGGCCCCGCGTGAGGTGGCGACCTATTCCGACGTCGACCTGCGGGTCGAGATGGCGGAGGGGACAGCGCGGTTCACCTACAAGGACGGCACCGACTGGAAAGGCCCAAGATGAACCCGCTCGACATCTACCAGCAGGCTTTGGACATCGTGTCGAATTCCGTTCTGGCGGGCGATTTCGACACCTATGCCGCGCAGATCGACTTGCCTTACCTGATCCTGACCTACAATGGCCGCCACCTGATCACCCAGCGCGAAGACCTGCGCGCGACCTTTGATGCCCTGGCCCGCGGCCTGGCCTCTCGGGGCGTGACGCATTACGAACGCATCGCGCGGGATGCGGACTATGTCGGTCGCGACCGGATCGAGGGGCGTCACTTCACCCATCTGATCGCTGAAGGCGAGCGTATCCAGCCCCCCAAGGCCGTGCGCAAGACCATCGTCCGGCGTGGGGAGCGCTGGCTGTTTTCCGACACCTGCTATCCGATCGACGCCCCGGTCTGGCCGTTCGACGACAAGACCATCTTCGCCCCCGATGCCATCGCCCTTCCCGGAAAGGGCGTCGCATGATTGTCGATCCTGCCTCCGCGCCCACCAGCGGCGAAAAGGGCCTGCGCACGCTGCATCTGTCGGTCGCCGGCGGGCTGACCCAGTTCGGCGCCTATCTCGACACGCTGGACCCCGGCGCGTGGTCCAGCCAGCGCCATTGGCACTCGGCCGAGGATGAATTCATCTATCTGCTGTCCGGCACGGTCACCTTGCGCGACGACGCCGGAATGACCGACCTTTTCCCCGGCGATGCCGTCTGCTGGCGACATGGGCAACCGAACGGCCACCATCTGACCAACCGGGGCGATGTGCCTGCCCGCTGGCTGATCGTCGGGTCGCGCTGCCGGGGCGACATCTGCACCTACCCGGATGACGGTCGCCGCCAGATCAACGAAGCGACGACCTGGCGGATCGAGGCGGCGGATGGGACCGTGCTGAAATCGGGCGCGTTGCCGCAGGAACTTCTGGACCTTCGCGCGCCCTGGGGCAAACCCTTTGACGGCACCCTGCACCCGTCGGTGATCCGCGCCGGGTCGATCCCGGGCGAGACCTATCCCAGCTCTGCCCCCGCGCCCTTTGACGCGCTGGGCGACTACCTGGACCACGCCCTGTCCGACGCGGGCGGGCTGACCCAGTTCGGGGCCTTCACCGAAACCCTGATGCCGGGTGCGCGGTCCAGTCACCGCCACTGGCATGCCGAGGAAGACGAATTCCTGTACACGCTCGACGGCGTGGTCACCCTGCACGAAAACGACGGCCCCAATCCGTCAAGGACCACAGACCTGCCCCCCGGCACCTGCGTCTGCTGGCCTGCCGGTGTGCCGAACGCGCACCAGCTGGAAAACCGCACCTCGACCCCCGTCACCTATTTCGTCGCAGGCGCGCGCCTGCCCGAGGATGACGTGACCTACCCCGATATCGACCTGCACTATTCGCGCCGAAAGGGCCTCCGCACCTTGTCGCACAAGGACGGCACCCCCTATCCCGGCTGGCCCAAGGAGACGAACCGATGACCGATTTCACCATGACCACCGATGCCGATGGCGTGGCCACCATCACCTGGGACGTCACGTCCAAGTCGATGAACGTCATGTCGACCGAGGCGTTTGCCCTTCTGTCCGATCTTGTCGATCAGGCGCTGGCCGATGCGGGCGTCAAGGGGATCATCCTGACCTCGGGCAAAAAGGATTTCGCCGGGGGCATGGACCTGAACGTCATCGCCCGGATGCGGGCGGGCGGCGCGCAGGCGATCTTTGACGGCGTGATGACCATGCACAAGGTCCTGCGCAAGATCGAACGCGCGGGCATGGACCCCAAGACGCTGAAGGGCGGGAAACCCATCGTTGCGGCCCTGCCCGGCACGGCGCTGGGGATCGGCCTCGAACTCCCGTTGTCCTGCCACCGCATCATCGCCGCCGACAACGCCCGCGCCAAGATCGGCCTGCCGGAAATCATGGTCGGCATCTTCCCTGGCGCGGGCGGCACCACGCGCCTCTCGCGCAAACTGGGCGCGATGATGGCCGCGCCCTT
>JAKQLM010000785.1 GCA_029567145.1 Pseudomonadota bacterium | reverse complement strand
GAACTGTGCTACTATCAGGCGATTGACTGGGCCATTGCGAACGGCCTGCAAAGGGTCGAGGCTGGGGCGCAGGGCGAACACAAGCTGGCGCGCGGCTATCTGCCGGTCGAGACGCATTCGCTGCACTGGATCGCCGACCCCGGTTTCCGCAAGGCCGTCGCGCGCTACCTGGAGGCGGAGCGCCGCGCCGTGGGCGAGGAGATCGAAGTTCTGACCGCCTATGGCCCCTTTCGCCGGGGCGACCACGTTGACTGAAAGGACCCTGCCATGGCCGACCTTCTGCCCATAGACGACCGCAAAAGCCTGTTGCCCCCGTTGGCCGAAACCGGCTGGGCGGCCGTGCCTGACCGCGATGCGATCCGCAAGATCCTGAAATTCCGCAGCTTTTCCCAGGCCTGGGGCTTCATGTCCCGCGCGGCGCTGGTGGCCGAAAAGCTGAACCACCACCCGGAATGGACCAACATCTACAACGTGGTTGACGTGACCCTGACCACGCATGACTGCCACGGGCTAAGCCGTCTGGACATCGACCTTGCCCGCGCGATGGACCGGATGTCCGAGGGTGCCGAGGTCCAGCGCGACCATGGCGAACCCGTCTCTTGCCTGTGCGAGATTCACGCCCGCCAGGCCTAGGGCGACCCGCGCGACCCCGGTTACCGAAAGATGAAGGCCCGAAAGACGCAGGCCCCGCGCAACGGGGCGGCGACCGATGCCGCATGTCTGACAACCGCCTGGGATCGCTGCCTTAATCCGGCGATTTCCGGTCTATCCAGCGATCTTTTTCCCGTCTTCCGTGCGTCATTCTTCCGTCTACACGCGCGTGCCCGGCACAGCTTGTTAACCATGCCGGGCGGATCGCGGGCAGCCCATCAGAGACCCGATCAGAGGACCGATCAGATTTGCGACAGAAGATGCTCGCCGGCCGAGACTTCGCAGCCCGGTCCGATCTCGGGGTTGAACTGGGTGACCACGCCGTCTTCGGCCAAAAGCGAATACCGTTTGGACCGGGCAAAGAACCCCAGATGCGGCACGTCGAAGGTCTGGCCGATGGATTTGGAGAAACTGGCGTCGGCATCGCCCAGCATGGTGATCCCGGCAGCGGTCGCGCCGGTCGCTTCGCCCCAGGCCTTCATCACGAAGGGGTCGTTGACGCTGATGCAGATGATTTCGTCCACGCCCTTGTCGGCAAAGCCCTTGGCGGTGCGGATGAAGCTGGGGACATGCGCGGTCGAACAGGTGCCGGTATAGGCCCCCGGCAGCCCGAAGATCACGACCTTGCGGCCCTTGAGCTTGTCGGCCAGGCTGACCGCCTGCGCCCCGGCGTCGGCCATGTGCAGCAGCGTGGCCTCGGGCAGTCTTGCCCCGATTGCGATGGTCATTTTCGACGTTCCCTTTCTGTCAGCGCGTTGCGCCGGTTGCCTCTTGGGTTATAGGGTCCGCACCAACAGTTGCCAGAGGGATACGGGAATGCGGGTGGTGATCGTCGGGGCAGGACAGGCCGGTGCGGCGCTTGCCGCCAAGTTGCGGGCCCTGGGCCATGCGGGCGAAATCGTCATGCTGGGCGATGAACCTGCCCCGCCCTATCAGCGACCGCCTTTGTCCAAGGCCTATCTGCTGGGCGAGATGGAGGAGGAACGCCTTTGGCTGCGCGCGCCCGACTTCTGGGCGGAAAATGGGGTGGAGTTGCGACTGGGCCAGCCGGTCAGCGATCTTGACCCGGTGGCCAGGACGGTGACCGTCGGCGGTGAGGTGCTGGCGTATGACCAGTTGGCGCTGACCACGGGATCCACCCCGCGCCGTCTGCCTGCGGCCATTGGCGGCGGGCTGGAGGGGGTCTTTACCGTCCGCACCCTGGCCGATGTCGATGCGATGCGGGCCGAGTTCGTTGCGGGCCGCCGGGTGATCATCGTCGGCGGCGGCTATATCGGGCTGGAGGCGGCGGCGGTGGCGTCCAAGCTGGGCCTGTCGGTGACGGTGCTGGAAATGGCGCCGCGTATTCTGCAGCGTGTCGCATCGCCGGAAACCAGCGCCTATGTCCGCGCGCTGCACCTTTCGCATGGGGTGACGGTGCTGGAGGAAACCGGGCTGGACCGGCTGGAGGGTGACAGCCGGGTCACTGGCGCGGTCCTGAAGGATGGGCGCGTGCTGCCCGCCGATTTCGTGATCGTGGGGGTCGGGATCACGCCGAACACTCAGTTGGC
>JAKQLM010000756.1 GCA_029567145.1 Pseudomonadota bacterium | reverse complement strand
GGATCTGGTGATCGACTGCACCGGAGTCTTCAAGACCGCCGCCAAGATCGCGCCCTACTATGCGGCGGGGGTCAGGAAAATCGTCATCAGCGCCCCGGTCAAGGACGGCGGCGCGCTGAACCTGGTCTACGGGGTGAACCATCAGCTGTATGATGGCTCGCAGGCGCTGGTCACGGCGGCGTCCTGCACGACGAACTGTCTGGCGCCGGTGGTCAAGGTGATCCACGAAAATCTTGGCATCCGGCACGGCTCGATCACTACGATCCATGACGTCACCAACACCCAGACCATCGTCGATCGCCCCGCCAAGGACATGCGCCGCGCGCGGTCGGCCCTGATGAACCTGATACCGACGACGACCGGGTCTGCCACCGCGATCACCCTGATCTACCCCGAACTGAAGGGCCGGTTGAACGGCCATGCCGTCCGGGTGCCGCTGCTGAACGCCTCGCTGACCGACTGCGTATTCGAGGTGGAGTGTCCGACGACAGTCGAGGAGGTCAACGCCCTGTTCAAGGCCGCCGCCGAGGGTCCGCTGCAAGGCATCCTGGGCTTCGAGACGCGGCCCCTTGTGTCATCCGATTTCACCAATGACCCCCGCTCGTCCATCATCGACGCCCTGTCTACGATGGTGGTGAATGGGACGCAGGTGAAGGTTTTCGCCTGGTATGACAACGAATGGGGCTATGCCTGCCGCCTGGCCGACATCGCGCGGATGGTGGCGGGATCGCTGTGACGGCCCCCAACCCCTTGCGCGCCTATGCGGCGGTGACGGCGGCCTATTGGGCCTTCATGCTGTCGGACGGCGCCTTGCGGATGCTGGTGCTGCTGCATTTCAACGCGCTGGGGTTCAGCCCGGTGCAACTGGCCTGGCTGTTCCTGTTGTACGAACTGGCCGGGATCGTCACCAACCTGGCCGCCGGGTGGCTGGCCGCGCGGTTCGGACTGGCGGCGACGCTGTACGCCGGGCTTGCCCTGCAGATCGGGGCGCTGGTCGTCCTGGCGCAGCTTGACCCGGGTTGGAGCGTTGCCGCCTCGGTCGCCTTTGTCATGGCGGTGCAGGGGGTGTCGGGGGTGGCCAAGGACCTGGCCAAGATGTCGTCGAAATCTGCCGTCAAACTGCTGGCCCCGACGGAAGACGGCGGCCTCTTCCGCTGGGTTGCCGCCCTGACCGGATCGAAGAACGCGGTCAAGGGCCTGGGATTCTTCCTTGGCGCGGCGCTTCTGGCACTGGCGGGGTTTCAGCCGGCGGTCTGGGGCATGGCGGGGGTGTTGGCGCTGATCCTGACA
>JAKQLM010000728.1 GCA_029567145.1 Pseudomonadota bacterium | reverse complement strand
ATAGCGTAAACATGCAATCGTCGCATTCATCTCATCCCGGCGTTGCAATGATACGAAAAAGGTCACCCACCCGATGCGCCGCCCGACGATCCCCGACCTTGCCGAAGCCGCAGGCGTCTCGGTCGCCACCGTCAACCGGGTCCTGTCCGGCGCGGCGAACGTCAGGCTGGGCACGCGCGAACGGGTGCAGGAGGCCGCCGCGGCGATCGGGTTCTACGGGCTGGGCAGCATCCAGGCCCGCGTGCATGCGGCGCGGCCCCGGCTGCGGTTCGGAGTGCTGCTGCTGCAACGGCACCGGCCGTTCTACCAGAACGTCGCCCACGCGCTGCAGGCGGCAGCGGCCAGCGCCACGGGGGCCGAAATCGACCTGCAGATCGAGTTTCTGGACGACCTGTCGCCGCAGAACACCGCCGACCATGCGGTGACCCTGGCCCGGACCTGCGACGCGGTCTGCCTGACCTCGGCGGTGCACCCGGTGGTGACGGACGCGGTCCAAAGCATCCAGGCTGCGGGCACGCCGGTCTTTGCGCTGATCTCGCAACTGTCGGCGGCGGGGCAGATGCACTATATCGGGCTGGACAACTGGAAGGTGGGCCGGACCTCGGCCTGGGCGTTTGCCAACATCTGCCGGGCGCCGGGCAAGATCGGCATCCTGATGGGCAACCCGCGCTACCGCAATCAGGAGATGAACGAAACCGGGTTCCGGTCGTATTTCCGCGAGCTTGCGCCGGACTTCACGCTGCTGGAGCCGATCTCGACCTTTGAAGCCGCCGCCGTCGCGCAGGAGATGACGGAAAAGCTGCTGGCGGATCATGCGGATCTGGTCGGGCTTTACGTCTCGGGCGGGGGGATCAGCGGTGCGCTTGCGGCGCTGCGGGCAACGGGGCGCGCGGGGCAGATCGTCGTGGTCGGCTATGACCTGACCGACGTCACCCGCGCGGCGCTGCTGGATGGCACGATGACGCTGGTCCTGTCGCATCCCCTGGCCCAACTGGCGCGTGACGCGATCGACGGCATGATCCGCGCCTGCACGACGCAAGCCGGAAACCAGACCAGCATCGTGCCGTTCGAGATCTACACGCGCGAAAACATCTGACCGACCACGGGCCTAGGCGCGCACCACGGGTCCCAGGCCAAAGACCTGCGCCGCCGGGGTCCCTGCGGCAAGGGCGGCGATCCAGTCGGCCTCGCGCGCCAGCTTGGCCTCGGCGGCGTCGATCAGGGTCAGGATGTGCCCCGGGGACAGCACGACAAGCCCGTCGTCGTCGCCGATGACCAGGTCCCCCGGCGCAACCCTGCAGCCGCCGATGGTGACCGGGACGTTGACCGCGCCCCGGTCGGCCCCGGTCGGGCCACGCGGGTTGATCCAGCGCGAGAAGACCGGGAAATCCTCCCAGGCGCCAAGGGTGCCCACGTCGCGCACCGCCCCGTCACAGACCACG
>JAKQLM010000668.1 GCA_029567145.1 Pseudomonadota bacterium | reverse complement strand
CCCAAGATGATGGGGGTGTCGAAGCGGCCATCGTCCCCCGATGGCAAGATCATCGAGCCCCTGGTCGCGCATGGCGTCACGATGATGTCGATCGGGCTGATGCTTAAGGAAGACGAGGCGGTGGTCTGGCGCGGGCCGATGCTGATGGGGGCGTTGCAGCAATTGCTGGGGCAGGTGGCCTGGGGCAAGCTGGACGTGTTGATCATCGACCTGCCGCCAGGGACGGGGGACGTGCAGCTGACGCTGTGCCAGCGGACGCATCTGACGGGCGCGCTGGTGGTTTCGACGCCGCAGGATGTGGCGCTGCTGGATGCGCGCAAGGCTCTGGACATGTTCGCCAAGCTGAAGACCCCGGTCCTGGGCCTGATCGAGAACATGTCGACCTATATCTGCCCGAACTGCGGGCACGAGGCGCATATCTTCGGACATGGCGGGGTCGCGGCCGAGGCGGCCAAGCTGAACCTGCCGTTCCTGGGGGAATTGCCGCTGGCGCTGGACGTGCGGGTGGCGGGCGACAGCGGCACGCCGATTGCCGCGACGGACAGCCCGCTGGCCGAGCCCTATGCCCGGCTTGCGCAGCGCCTGATCGCGGGCGGAATGGGCTGATCCTCGGCTGCCCCAACCTGACGCCGTGAAAACCCGCCCCCGTGGCGGGTTTTTCTTTGGGCGCGGGTTTCAGTTGATTACATACCAACTGGTTGGTATACTTTTTTCCCATGCAAAACGAGTCGCCCCGGCTCGGCCATCCAGCGGAGGAGAGAAAGATGACCCACCACATTCGCACGGTCCTGTGGTTCAACGGCAAAGGCCGCGAGGCGGCCGAGTTCTATTGCAGCCTGATCCCGAACAGCCGGGTGGAGACGAGCTTTTCCAGCTCCAACGGCGGGCCGGACGGGAATTCGTTCTTCGAGGTGGTGGACTTCAACCTGAATGGCGTGCCCTACCAGATCCTTGACGCAGGGCCGATGTTTCCGCTTTCGGAATGCGTGTCGGTGTCGGTGCTGACCCCCGACCAGGCCCAGACTGACCGGCTGTGGGAGGCTTTGGCCGCAGGGGGCGGCAGTCACGGGCCCTGCGGCTGGCTGAAGGACCGCTACGGGTTGTCCTGGCAGGTGGTGCCAGAGGCTGTCTATGCCCTGTTGACCGCGCCGGACCGCGACCGGGCGGGCCGGGCATTGGCGGCGGTGATGGAGATGGGCAAGATCGACATTGCCACAGTCGAAGCCGCAGCCCGCGCAGCGGCGTGATGCGGACGCTTCGCATCATCGAACATGTCTCGCTGGACGGGGTGATCCAGGCGCCGGGCGGGGTGGACGAGGACCGCTCGGGCGGGTTCGCACTGGGAGGCTGGGCCTTTCCGCATCATGGCGAGGACGCCGGGGCCGCGATCGATGCGGCGCAGGGGCAGGGGTTCGACCTTCTGCTGGGCCGCAGGACCTATGACATTTTCGCCGGGTATTGGCCCCTTCAGGACGGGCCGATGGCCGACGCGCTGAACGGCGCGAAGAAGTTTGTGGCGACCCACCGGCCCGAAAGCCTGGCCTGGGGGCCGGTCGAAAGCCTGGGGTCCGACCTTGCCAGCGGGATCGCAAGGGTAAAGCAGGCGGGCGGGCCCGACC
>JAKQLM010000623.1 GCA_029567145.1 Pseudomonadota bacterium | reverse complement strand
CGGGTGGAAGTCATCCGCCTCGGCTATGCCAAACGTGGCGAGCATCAGGAAATCCGCGCCACGATGATTGAGTTGATCCCGGTCGTAACCGGTTGCAAACTCAAGGAAAACACGCTGACCGGCGACAGTGGGGAAATGCGTGGCAGTCTGACCTGTCCCCGTCAGTCCTCTTGACTTGGCCCCCAGATCGGCCAATGAAACAGCATGATCCACCGCACGCTGCCCCATGCCCGCATCCCCGAGCTTCCGAACCCCTATTTCGGCAAGGTCCGCGATTGCTATGACCTTGAAAACAATACCAGACTTCTGATCTCGTCCGACCGGATCTCGGCGTTTGACCAGATCCTTGCGGTGATCCCCTGGAAGGGTCAGGTGCTGACGCAACTGGCGCGCTACTGGTTTGAAAAGACCGAAGATATCGCCGCCAACCATGTGATTTCCTACCCCGACCCCAATGTCGTCCTGGGCAAGAAGCTGACCATCCTGCCGGTGGAAATCGTGGTCCGCGGCTATCTTGCGGGAACGACCTCGACCTCGATTTTGACGCAGTATTCCAAAGGCTTGCGCCAGATGTACGGCCACAGGCTGCCCGATGGCCTGCGCCCGAACCAGGCCGTGCCGCAGCCGATCATCACGCCGACCTCCAAGGCGTTTGACGGCGGCCATGATGACCCTTTGACCGCGCAGGAGATCGTTGAAACCGGCCTCTTAACCCAAACGCAATGGGATGAGGTTAGTGCAAAGGCCCTGGCGCTGTTTGCCAGGGGACAGCGGATGGCGGCAGAACGTGGCTTGATCCTGGTCGACACGAAATACGAATTCGGCACTGACGGGGATGGCAAGATCCTGTTGGCCGACGAAATCCACACGCCGGACTCCAGCCGCTACTGGATCGCCGACGGTTATGACGCGGCGTTCCGCGATGGCACCCGGCCGCCGAGTTTCGACAAGGACGTCGTCCGCTCCTGGGTTGTCGCGCGCTGCGATCCCTATGTCGACAGGATCCCCGAGATCCCGGTCGAGGTGATCGAACAGACTGCGCAGGTCTATATCGATGCCTATCAGGCGATCACCGGGCAGGACTTTGTGCCCGATGCCAGCGGGGCCACCCCCCTGGACCGGATCCGCGCCAATCTGGCGCCGTTCTTTCCAAAATGACCGACTGTTTGCGCTAACAGCGCAAGACCGGCTAGACTGCGACACAAACCAGGGGGATGGCATGATTCTGAGTTGTGGCGAAGCGCTGTTCGACATGCTGCCCCGGACCTCGACCCTGGGCGAGGCGGCGTTCGCCCCCTATGCCGGGGGAGCCGTCTTCAACACCGCCATCGCATTGGGCCGCCTGGGGGCACCATCTGCGTTTTTCTCGGGCGTTTCCAATGACATGCTGGGCGAGATTCTGGCGGACAGCCTAACCGCCTCGAACGTCGACACCCGCTACCTGGCGCGGTCGGACCGGCCCACGACTGTCGCTTTCGTCAAGCTGGTGAACGGCCAGGCGACCTATGCCTTCTACGACGAAGCCACAGCCGGGCGGATGCTGTCCGAGGCGGATCTGCCGGTGCTTCCTGCCAGCGTCTCGACCCTGTTTCTGGGCGGGATCAGCTTGGTGAACGACCCCGCGGCCAGCACCTATGCCGCGCTGCAAGCCCGGGAATGCGGCACCCGCGTCACGATGATCGACCCCAACATCCGCCCCGGATTCATCGCCGGGAAAGAGGCCGAATATCGCACCCGGATCGACGGCATGGTGGCCCGGGCCGACATCGTCAAGCTGTCGGACGAGGACCTGCACTGGCTGCAGGGTCCGGGCGACCTGACCGCTCTGGCCCGGGCCATCGTCGCCAAGGGGCCGAAGGTCGTTTTCATCACCGAAGGGGCCAACGGGGCGCGGGCGGTGACGCGGACGCAGGATCGTTTCGTTGCGGCGCAAAGGGTTAGCGTCGTCGACACCGTGGGGGCGGGCGATACGTTCAACGCGGGCGTGCTGGCCGCGCTGCATCAGGCGGGGGCCCTGACCAAGG
>JAKQLM010000619.1 GCA_029567145.1 Pseudomonadota bacterium | reverse complement strand
GCCCAGCATCGTCAGGCGGTCCGCCACCACGGCGCGGCCGAATTCGCTTTGGCGTTCCAGTTCCTGCCGCGTGTTGGCGGCACCCGTGCGGACGAGGTTCAGGAGTTGGACCAGCGATGGCGCAGCGGTTTCTACCGTGCGCGGCCGCCCCTTGCCGCGGGGGCGGGACGATTCGGAAAGGTCGGGTCCGTTCGGGGGCAAGGCTGCGTCCTTAAGGGTTTCGTAAGCGATAAGGGTGGGACTTCTGCCGTTCAAGAAAAAACTTTTGCTGTAAAAATGCAGAAGTTATCAGACATACGCAGAAATAATGTTGACCGATGACGAATCCGCGCTTAACGAAGCTGTCACGGTCAGAGGAGGCCGGCAGAAACCGGATGGGCGGGGGCAACCCCAGCGGCCTTTCCGCGGGAGGAGGGACACCGATGACAGCGTGGAAGCTGGCCTATCACGCCAATTGCTGGGGCGGCCTTGGCGGGGATGCCGTGGGCGTCACCTCGGTCACGCAACTGGCCTATCGCACTTTCGGGGACATGGACCGCGCCTGCGCCGACATCGCGGCCGCCGGATATGCGGGGGTGGAGCTGTTCGACGGCAACCTGCTGGACTACAGCGCCGCCGAGATGCGCAAGCTTCTGGCCGACAACGGGCTGGAACTGGTCGCCACCTATGCGGGCGGGAACTTCATCTTCGACGACATCCTGCCCGAGGAACTGGCCCGCGTGACGCGCGCCGCCGACCGTGCCGCCGAACTGGGTGCGCCGCATCTGGTGGTGGGCGGCGGGGCCAAGCGTTTCGACGGCACGCGGGAGCCGGACTATCACAAGCTGGGCGCGGCGCTTGACCGCGTGAAGGCGCTGGCCGAGGCGCGGGGACTGCGGGCGCATTACCACCCGCATCTGTCCACCATCGTCGAAGGCCCTGCCGAAGTGGCCAAGATCTTCGACCTGACCGCCATCGATTTCTGCCCCGATACGGCGCATCTGGCCGCCGCCGGGGGTGACCCCGCGCAACTCATCCGCGACCACGCGAAGCGGATTTCCTACATCCACCTCAAGGGCTTCCAGCGTGAACCCTTTGCCTTCACTCCGATCGATCGCGGTGACGTGCCGACGGGGCCGATCCTGCAGGCGATGCGGGATGTGGGCTTTGCGGGCTGGGTCTGTACCGAACTCGACTCCTGGCCCGACCCCGCCGAAGGGGCGCGGCTGAGCATGGACTACCTGAACCGGGCAATCGCGGGCTGATCCGCCTGCCCACCAAACGGGGGAAGCCCCGACACTTCTCTGGGAGGAAGAAGCTATGTTGACCAGACGCAGCCTCATGGGCTCGGCGACCGCGCTTGCGCTTTTCATGGGGATCGCCGCCCCGGCCTTCGCCGATCCGGACGCGGCGCTTGCCAAATTGCAGGAAACCGTCCTGTCCAAGGGGCCGAGCGGCGAGGACCCGTCGCCCGCATCCGATGTCGTGCTGAGCGACGAGGAGCTGGCCAAGATCAAGGAGATGGGTGCCACCGCTGCCATCGTCATGCATTACGGCGGCAATGACTGGAGCCAGGCGCAGATCAACGGGCTGCAGACGCAGTTCGGCGCGATGGGGATCGAGGTGATCGCCGTGACCGATGCGGGCTTCAAGCCCGAAAAGCAGGTCAGCGATCTGGAAACCATCATGGCGCAGTCGCCCGACATCATCGTGTCGATCCCGACCGACCCGACCGCCACCGCCGCCGCCTACCGCGCGGCAGCCGAGGCGGGGGCGAAGCTGGTGTTCATGGATAACATCCCCGCCGGGTTCGTTCCGGGCAAGGACCATGTCTCGGTCGTCTCTGCTGACAACTACGGCAACGGCGTCGCGGCGGCCCATCTGATGGCCAAGGCGCTTGGG
>JAKQLM010000612.1 GCA_029567145.1 Pseudomonadota bacterium | reverse complement strand
GGCGCTTGATCGTCGGAAGGCTGACGGTCGATGCAGTCGCAAGCTCTGCCTGCGACATTCCAACCAGCGCCCGCGCGGCTTTGATCTGACGAATTGATACTAAAGGTATTGACATGCTGCCCGCCCGTTCCGATACTAAAGGTATTAAACACGCAACTAGGAGCAAATGCAATGACCGCCCACAAGCTGACAGTCAAAACCACCCCGCCCGCTGATCTTCCCCCAGCGCTGCGCGAAATCAACCTGGCCGGAACGGTATCCGATGCGCGTCACCTTGCCGAGTTGATCGACGGGGCGCTGGACAAAGTCATTATCCTGCAGGCCCAAGATCCCGCGATGCGCGGCGACATGGAGCGTGCCACGGCCCTGCTTTGGGTCGCCCGCGACCTTGCCGAGGCGCTGGAATGGAAGCTGGACAAGCTGGACGCTGCGCCAGGGCGCGCGGCATGAGCGGCGCATCGGGTTTCGATCCGATGTTCGAGGAGTACTTTGGGCTGAGGCGTCGCCAAGGGGCGATCCTTGCCTGGCAGATGGGCGATTGGTTCGAGTTCTATTTCGACGATGCGGAGTTCGTCGCGGCGATCCTTGGGGTTGCACTTTCAACGCGGGGCAAGCGACCCAACGGAAAGCCGATTCCCATGTGCGCGGTGCCTGCCGACGCCCGGCTTTCGGTGCATCAGGATTGCCTTCTGGTGCCCTTGGACCCTACCGATCATTTCTTCGGCAAGATCGTGCAGGCAGGTCAGCCGCTTGCCGTGGCCCTTCACGTTGACGGCAGGGGCGCGGGCACTCACGAACACAAGATCGTGGCGGTTTTTCATCCAGGTGACTTCCCGCGCGCTGCCGTTGGCAATGTGATCACCCTTGTCGGACCGCTGCCAAGTCTGACCAGCGTTCAGTGACAAATCCGGTGACAGAGCCAGAAATGAAAGAGGCGGGCGATTATCGCGCCCGCCTAACTTCTTGCTCTGTAATGGTTTTGTGGCTCCGGCGGTAGGGATCGAACCTACGACCAATTGATTAACAGTCAACTGCTCTACCGCTGAGCTACGCCGGAACACGGGGGTGCCTATAGCAAGCCCTCATTGGGGCGGCAAGGGGCAAATCGGCAGAATCTGACGACAGGGTCCGAGGGCCGGTTCCGTGCCCGGTCAGAGACGGTGAAAGACCGCGTCCAGCGCCAGGGCCGGGGTGGCGGTGACCAGGTTTCTGGACTGCAGATCAACAAGATGCGCCAAGACGTTGCGCAGGGCGGCGGGCCACAGGTGGCGCGGGGTGTCGTGGTAGACGCGGGCCGTGATCTCGTCTGGTGTGGCGGGGCCAGTGGCCAGCGCGGCCAGGATCTGCGCCTCGCGTTGGCGGCGGTGCGCGATCAGTTCGGCAATGCGGGCGGCGGGGGTGTCGACCGGCTTGCCATGGCCGGGCAAGAGCCGCGACCAGGCCTGCCCCGCCAGCCGGTGCAGCGAGGCCATGTAATCGGCCATGTCCCCCTCGGGCGGCGAGACGATGCTGCTGGCCCACCCCATCACATGATCGCCGGAAAAGAGCAGGTCGCCCAGCGCAAGACAGATGTGGCCTCCCAGATGGCCGGGCGTGTGCAGGACCGTCAGCGTGCCGTCGGGCAGGGCGATGCGGTCGCCGTCCGACAGGCGGCGGTCGGGCGTGAAGGTCTGGTCCAGACCCTCGCCCGTGGCGGGCAGGCTGGCGGCAAGGGCCGCCATGCGTGGGCTGATCCCTTCGGCGGCGGTGCCCTGGGCCAGGACTTCGGCCCCGGTGGCCCGGGCAAGGCGCGGGGCCAGCGCGGAATGGTCGCGATGCGCGTGGCTGACGACGATCGCATCGACGGGCCGCCCCCGGACCGCGGCCAGGATCGCGGCCAGGTGGTCGTCAAGATCCGGGCCGGGGTCCAGGATCACCAGCCGGTCGGTGCCGATCAGATAGGTGTTGGTCCCGGTGCCGGTCAGGGCCGAGGCGTTTGCCGCGCACAGACGGTGGATCGCCGGGTCAGCCACGGGTCACGTCTTCCCAAGCGGCGGGGGGGCGGTTAGTGTCGCGGGCAGCCATGCAGCGTTTCCTTCCCCGTGGACTTTATTGGCGCGCGGCGCTGATCCTGATCGTGCCCATCGTCACGATCCAGCTGGTGTTCTCGACCGAGTTCATCCAGCGCTTCTATGAAGACGTGACCGACCAGATGACGCAAGGGGTCGCCATCGACCTGCGCTTTCTGATGGACGAGATCGCGGCCAGTGACACGATCGAGGAGGCCCGCACGCGGGTCGTGCCGCTGGGCGCCGCGCTGGAGATCACGCTGGCGATTCCCGCCGGGCCGGATGCGCCGATGGCGGACCGGATGGGGGTCATCGACCTGTCCGGCGACCGGATCATCAGCACGCTGCGCACGGCCTTGCCGTCGGTCGTGGCCGTCGATCTGACGGACGAGGACCGCGAGGTTCATCTGCGGCTGGACAGTGCCCTGGGGCCGGTCGGGGCGACGGTCAACCGCAGCCGGATGTCGGCGCGCAACCCGCATCAGCTGCTGGTGCTGATGGTCGTTACCTCGATCCTGATGACGGTGATCGCGTATTTTTTCCTGCGCCGTCAGCTGCGCCCGATCACCAAGCTGGCCCAGGCGGCCGAAGAGTTCGGCAAGGGCCGGGCGGTCAGCTACAAGCCGCGCGGCGCGCAAGAGGTGCGGGCGGCGGGGCGGGCGTTCCTGGACATGCGCGGACGCATCGAACGGCAGATCGAGCAGCGCACGCTGATGTTGTCCGGTGTCAGCCACGACCTGCGCACGCCTCTGACGCGGCTGCGGCTGGGGCTGTCGCTGATGCCCGAGGACGCCGAAGTCCTGGCGCTGCAAGAGGACGTGGGCCAGATGGAGCGAATGGTCGACGAGTTCCTGGCCTTTGTGCGCGGCGATGCGATGGAAGGCTCGGCGCCGACCGACGCGGTGGCCCTGGTGCGCGGGATCGTCGAACGGTCGGGCCCGGCGGTGCGGCTGTCGGGCGTGGTCGGCAAGCCCGCGCCGGTCGAGATGCGACCGCAGGCGGTGGCCCGTGCGGTCGAGAACCTGATCTCGAACGCGCGGCGCTATGGCACGCAGGTCGAGGTGGACCTGGGGTTTCGCGAGGGCAGTCTGCGGATATCGGTGGAGGACGACGGGCCCGGCATACCCGAGGATCGCCGGGACGAGGCGCTGCGCCCGTTCACCCGGTTGGACGGCGCGCGCGACCCGAACCGGGGCGGCGGCGTGGGGCTGGGGTTGTCCATCGCGTCGGACATCGCGCTAAGCCATGGCGGCGCATTGCGGCTGGGCCGCAGCGATCATCTGGGTGGGCTGAAGGCCGAATTGAGCCTGGCGCGCTGACCTATTTCGACGCGCCGACGACGATGATCCAGTGCAGCTTGCTGTCCGGCGCGGCGCTGACCGCGATGCCGACGCCCACTTCGCGCGCCTTGCGCAGCAGGATGTTGTCCTTGTGCTTGGGCGAATGCATCCACCATTCCACCGCACGACGGCCCGACGCAAAGCCCCGTCCGGTGTTTTCCGCCGCGGTTCGGAAGGAGTAGCCCGCCTTGCGCAGCCGGGTCTTCAGCGTGCCCCCGTCCGAGGACGTGTGGCTGATCGACATCCGCTTGGCATTGTCACAGGCATGGCCCTGTGCGGCCTTGTCCAGCTTGGTCGACAGCGCCAGCGCGGACAGCCCGCGCGCCTTGCGTTCGGCATTCAGATTGGCAAGAAGCTCTTTCTGCATCGCGTCGGCGTTCGGCGGCACGATGCACCCGGCGGAGGCGGCCGACCCCAGGCAAAGCACTACGGATGCGGCAAGGGCCGCAAGCGACAATCTTGAATTCATGGCAACCCCCGTTACGCCAGTTGCGTCAACGATCACACTTCACTTGGGCCAGAATCGGGCAGATTGTGGCGTAATTGGTGACATAGGCGAGAATTTTAACCAAGACACTCCTCTTTGGGTGGTGGTGGCGGAATACAGCGCAAGGTCGGGCGAACCGTCGCAAACGTGAGAATTGTTGCAGCCGTCCCGTGCGATGGTGGGGCATCCGAAAAGGGGGCGCGATGCTGGACGGGATGATGCGCGGGGTGATCGATGCCCCGCTGGACTCGGGCGGGCGCTGGCTGGCGCGGCGCGGGGCCTCGGCCAATGCGGTGACGCTGGCGGGGCTGGCGCTGGGGCTGCTGTCGGCGGGACTGGTCGCGGCCGGGTGGACCGGCTTTCTGGTTGCGGTGCTGCTTCTGGCCAGCCGTCTGGCGGACGGGCTGGACGGGGCGGTGGCACGGGCGCGCGGCAAGTCGGACTTTGGCGGCTATCTGGACATCACCTGCGACTTTGCATTTTATGGTGCTGTTCCAATGGCTTTTGTCATTCTGGACCCGGCTGCCAACGGCGCGGCGGGGGCGTTCCTGCTGGCCAGTTTCTACCTGAACGGCGCAAGTTTCCTGGGCTATGCGATCCTGGCCGCCAAGCGCGGGATGGAGACGACAAGCCGGGGCGAGAAGTCGCTGTACTTTACCGCCGGGCTGCTGGAGGGGACCGAGACGATCCTGTTCTTCCTGGCGATCGTGCTGTGGCCGGCGGTCTTCGTGCCAGCCGCCTGGGTCTTTGGCGCGCTGTGCATCGTGACGGCGACGGCGCGGGTGATGCTGGCGGCAAGGACCTTTCGGCAGGAATGAAGCGGGGGTTAACGGTGCGGCGGCACAGCGGCTGCGGGCTATCAGCGTGATCTGTGAGCTTTGGCCGGCAAGCCCTTGGGAACGGTGGGTTAATCCGCCGGGTCATTCATCATTTCAGCGT
>JAKQLM010000604.1 GCA_029567145.1 Pseudomonadota bacterium | reverse complement strand
CCAGAACGGCAATCCGGTGCTGATCGACTTTGGCGCGGCCAGTGAACAGGTGGTGCGGGCAACGCGGGTGCTGACCGGGCGGCGGGTGGTCAAGGACGGCTACTCTCCGCAGGAATTCTACCTGACCGGGGCCGAACAGGCGCCCTCCAGCGATCTTTATGCCCTGGGCGCGACCTTCTACCATGTGATCACCGGCAAGGTCCCGCCCGAAAGCCAGCGCCGCCTCGCGCGGGTCGCCGAGGGCGTGACCGATCCCTATGAACCTCTGGCCGGACGCTTTCCGGGCTACCCGCCCGGCTTTCTTGAGGCGATCGACCTGTCGATGCGCGTGATGCCCCGGCAGCGCCTGCAAAGTGCGGGCGAATGGATCGACACGATCCAGCGCGGCGAAGAAGAAGAACGCCTTGCCTCTGATGCTGCGCCGGCATCCATCGCCACGCCGGTTGCCCCGCCCACCACGGCAGAGGGCGCGCGCAAGCTGGATTCGTTCATCGAAAACAACTCGGGCTACTTCTTCGGCCTGTTTCTTGCGGCAGGCGGGGCGGTGGTCGTGGGTCTGGGCGCGCTGGTCTGGTGGCTGGTCCGCTGACCACCAGCGGCCTGGACCAAGGGACGCAGATGTTCGATCTGGTGATCTTCGATTGTGACGGCGTGCTGATCGACAGCGAGATCATCAGCGCCCGGATGCTGGTGCAGGAACTGGCGCTTCTGGGTGTGCAGATCGACCTGGCTTATGTCGCACGGCACTTTCTGGGGCGCAGCTATCCGACCGTCATGGCGCAGATCCGGCACGAGTTCGGGCTGGACCTGCCTCCCGCCTTTGAAGACCGCTACCGCGAGCGGCTGCTGGACGAATTCAGCCGCAGCCTGCGCGTGATGCCGGGCGTGTCCGGGGTGCTGGACGCGCTGGCCGTGCCGTTCTGCGTCGCAACCTCGTCCTCGCCCCGCCGGGCGGCGATGTCGCTTCGCCTGACCGGTCTGGCCGACCGCGTCGGGGACCGGCTGTTCACCGCGTCGCAGGTGGACAGGGGCAAGCCCGCGCCCGACCTTTTCCTGTTCGCCGCCGCGCGGATGGGGGTGGACCCGGCCCGGGCGCTGGTGATCGAGGACAGTCTGACGGGCCTGCGGGCCGGGCAGGCCGCCGACATGACCGTCTGGCACTTCACCGGCGGAAGCCATTTCACCCAGCGTGATCCCAGCCAGGATGTCGCTCCCGACCCTGCCCCGCACTGGCGGTTTGACGACTTCGCCCAATTCTTCCAGACTGTCCCCGGCTTGCGGAGAGCATGATGAGCCGCCTTGATCCCGAACCCACGCTGCACGACGACGCCGCCCGGGCCGGGTGGTTGTATTACGTCGGCGGGCTGACGCAGGACCAGATCGCCGCCGAGCTGGGGGTCAGCCGCCAGCGGGCTCAGCGACTGGTCAGCCGGTCGATGGCCGAAGGGTTGATCCATGTCCGGCTCAATCATCGCATCGGGGCCTGTCTTGATCTTGAAGCGGCACTTTGCCAGCGTTTCGGACTGTCGCGCGCCCGTGTCTCGCCCGGGCTTGGGCCGGGGGCCGACCCCGTCCGCGCCATTGCGCCCGCCGCTGCGGCAGAGCTGGAGCGGTTCCTGCGGATGCCGGAACCCCTGGTGATCGCGCTGGGAACCGGGCGGGCCATGCGCGGCATGGTGGACGCGATGGACGAGATCGACGCCCCGCAGCACCGGCTGGTGTCCCTGATCGGCAACATTGCGCCCGATGGCTCGGCCAGCTTTTTCGACGTGGTGATGCGGATCGCCGACAAGGTCCGCGCGCCGCACTATCCCATGCCGGTCCCGGTGATCAGCCCCACGCCCGAAGAGAACGCGGCCTTCCACCGGCTTGGCCCGGTGCAGAAGGTGGTCGAACTGGCGCGCGCCGCCGATGTGATCTTCGTCGGTGTCGGTCAGATGTCGTTCGACGCGCCTTTGCTGGCCGACGGCTTTGTCACCCGGGCGGAACTGGACGAGATGCAGGCCGCTGGCGCCTCGGGCGAAGTGGCCGGTTGGGTCTACGATTCGGAGGGGCGGTATCTGGACCTTGGCACCAACACCCGGACCGGCGGCGTGCGGGTCGAGCCGGGGCTTGCCCGCCGCGCGATCGGAATTGCTGCGGGTGCATCCAAGGTCCCGGCGATCCATGCGGCCATGAAATCACACATCATCAACGGCTTGATAACCGACGAGCCCACCGCCCGCGCGCTCTTGTCCCTGACCTGACCTTTGCAGGTGCGGCGGAAGAGGGGGCTTGACGACTCTGGCCCGGATGTGAGCATTTACCCAATAGGCGATGATTTGCTCATACGCTGATCCAGGGAGGATACCATGACCATGACGCTACGCGCGCTTCTCGGCGCGACGGCTTTGGTTGCGCTTTCGGGTGCTGCCATGGCCGAGACCACCATTACCGTCGCCACCGTGAACAACGGCGACATGATCCGCATGCAAGGTCTGATGGACGACTTTTACGCGAAGAACCCCGACATCAAGGTCGAGTGGGTCACGCTGGAAGAAAACGTCCTGCGCCAGAACGTCACCACCGACATCGCCACCGGCGGCGGGCAGTATGACGTGCTGACCATCGGCACCTACGAGGTTCCGATCTGGGGCAAGCAGGGCTGGCTGGTGTCGCTGAACGACCTGCCCGCCGAATACGATGTGGACGACCTTCTTCCCGCGATCCGCGGCGGCCTGACCGTCGATGGCAACCTGATGGCTGCGCCGTTCTACGGCGAAAGCTCGATGGTCATGTACCGCAAGGACCTGATGGACGCCGCCGGAATGGCGATGCCCGACGCGCCGACCTGGGCCGACATCGAAAAAGCCGCCGCCGCGATGACCAACGCCGAAACCGGCGTCTACGGCGTCTGCCTGCGTGGCAAGGCCGGCTGGGGCGAGAACATGGCCTTCCTGACCGCCATGTCGAACAGCTTCGGCGCGCGCTGGTTCGACGAGGCCTGGAACCCGCAGTTCGACAGCCCGGAGTGGAAGGCGACGCTGGATTTCTACCTCAACCTGATGACCAAGTATGGCCCGCCGGGTGCCTCGAACAACGGCTTCAACGAAAACCTGACGCTGTTCAACCAGGGCAAGTGCGGCATGTGGATCGACGCCACAGTCGCGGCGTCCTTCGTGACCGGCAAGGACAGCACCGTGGCCGACAAGGTCGGTTTCGCCCTGGCCCCCGACAATGGTCTGGGCAAGCGCGGCAACTGGCTATGGGCCTGGTCGCTGGCGATCCCTGCGTCGTCGGAAAAGCAGGACGCGGCCAAGGCGTTCATCAACTGGGCCACGAACAAGGACTACCTGGCGCTCGTCGCGTCCAAGGAAGGCTGGGCGAACGTTCCCCCGGGAACCCGGACCTCGCTCTACATGAACGAGGAATACGCCAAGGTCCCGTTCGCCAAGATGACGCTGGACAGCATCAACTCGGCTGACCCGACCAAGCCGACCGTGCAGCCGGTGCCCTACGTTGGCGTCCAGTTCGTCGCGATCCCCGAGTTTGCCGGCGTAGCAACCACCGTTGGCGAGATCTTCTCGGCAGCGCTGGCGGGCCAGTCCACGGCAGACGAGGCGCTTGCCGCCGCTCAGGCTGCCGTCGCCGACGAGATGAAGGCCGCAGGCTACAACTGACCTCCCCTCCGGGGCCGATCCCTGCACATCGGCCCCGGACACCTGTCCGGGCGGCCCGTCCGCCCGACCTTTTCCGCCCCTCTTGATCCCGGGTCCCGACCTGACCTGACCAGCGTCGGCCCCCGCCCTCGGAGAAGCGCCCATGTCCACCCAATCCACCCGTTTGGCCGCCCGGTTCATGGTCGCCCCGTCGGTGATCGTCCTGTTCATCTGGATGATCGTGCCCCTGGCGATGACGGCCTGGTTTTCGTTCCGGCTGTACCGGCTTTTGTCGCCGGACCGGACCGGCTGGGTCGGCTTCAACAACTACGTCTGGTTCTTCAACTCGCCCGACTTCTGGCTTGCGATGTTCAACACGCTGGCGCTGGTCGGCGGGGTGCTGGTCATCACCGTCGTCCTGGGCATCCTGATCGCGCTGCTGATCGACCAGCCCGTCAAGGGTCAGGGCGTGCTGCGCATCCTGGTGATCGCCCCCTTCTTCGTGATGCCCCCTGTGGCCGCGTCGATCTGGGAAAACCTGTTCATGCACCCGCAGAACGGCCTTTTCGCCGCCATCGCACGCGGGTTCGGGTCCGATCCGATCCTGTTTCTGGAAAACTACCCGATGCCATCGGTCATCGGCATCGTCGCCTGGGAATGGCTGCCCTTCGCCACGCTGATCCTTCTGACCGCGATGCAATCCTTGTCGTCAGAACAGCTTGAGGCGGCCGAGATGGACGGGGCCAGCGCCTTCAGCCGGTTCCGCTATATCATCCTGCCGCACCTGACCCGGGCGATCACCGTCGTCGTCCTGATCCAGACGATCTTCCTGCTGGGGATCTTCGGCGAAATCTACACCACCACCCAAGGCGGGCCGGGGTCCGCCAGCACCACCCTGCCCTACATGATCTTCAAGCAGGCCATCGTCGCCAAGGACATCGGCCGTGCCGCCGCCGGGGGGATCATCGCGGTGATCCTTGCCAACATCGTCGCCTACTTCCTGATGCGCAGCATCGGCAAGCACCTCGACGCCTGAAGGAGGCACCCATGGCCCGCGCCGTATCCCCCCGCCGCAAGTTGCTGACCACGCTCGCCGCCTGGTTCGTGGCCTGCCTGATTTTCTTCCCGGTCTTCTGGATGATCCTGACCAGCTTCAAGACCGAAGCATCCGCCGTCGCCTCGCCGCCCGAACTCCTGGGCGCCGACTGGACGCTGGAGAACTATGTCGAGGTCTGGTCGCGGTCGGACTACCCCCGGTTCTTCTGGAACTCGGTCGTGATCTCGGTCGGCTCCACCCTTCTGGGCCTGGCCATCGCGATCCCGTCTGCCTGGGCCATGGCCTTTGTGCCGGGCAAGCGGACCAAGGACCTTCTGATGTGGATGCTGTCGACCAAGATGATGCCCGCCGTCGCGGTGATGATCCCGATATACCTTCTGTTCCAGCAGCTTGGCCTGTTCGATACCAAGATCGGCCTGATCCTGGCGCTGATGCTGATGAACCTGCCGATCATCATCTGGATGCTTTACACCTATTTCAAGGAAATCCCTGGGGAAATCCTGGAAGCGGCGCGGATGGACGGCGCGTCCCTGTGGAACGAGATCGTCTATGTCCTGACGCCGATGGCGATCCCCGGCATCGCCTCGACCATGCTGCTGAACGTCATCCTCGCCTGGAACGAGGCGTTCTGGACCATCACCCTGACCACGACCAAGG
>JAKQLM010000584.1 GCA_029567145.1 Pseudomonadota bacterium | reverse complement strand
TGATGAACACCTCCCGGCGCAAGGCCCGGCAGGCCGCGATGTCCCGCGTGACCCGGATCATGCGAAATAGTCCCGCAGGATGCGGCCATAGATCGCCTTCAGGCTGTGGATATGCGCCAGTTCCACCCGTTCATCGACCTGATGCATCGTGCGCCCCACCAGACCGAACTCCACCACCGGGCAATGGTCCTTGACGAACCGCGCGTCCGACGTGCCGCCGCTGGTTGACGCGACCGGCTTCTTGCCCGTCTCGGCCTCCACCGCCTTGGCCACCAGCGCCGACAGCTCGCCCGGCGGGGTCAGGAACGCCTCGCCCGAAAGGCTGATCGCCAGCCCGATCTCCACCCCGGTCGCTTCGGCCACCGCTTCCGCTTCCTGGCGCAGCCAGGACGACAGTGTCTCGCCGGAATGGGTATCGTTGAAGCGGATGTTGACCACCGCCACCGCCTGCGCCGGAATCACGTTCGACGCCGGGTTGCCGCAGTCGATCGTGGTGATCGCAAGCGTAGAGGGATCGAAATGCGCCGTCCCGCGGTCCAGCGGTTCGGCCTCCAGCTTGGCCAGCAGTCGCACCAGCGCCGACAGGGGGTTCTTTGCCCGGTGCGGATAGGCGCTGTGACCCTGCACGCCCACCGCCGTGATCCTGGCGGTCATCGACCCGCGACGGCCGATCTTCATCATCTCGCCCATTTCGGTCGGGCAGGTCGGCTCGCCCACAAGGCAATGCGTCATCCGCTCGCCGTTGAAGGCCATCCAGTCCAGGATCGCCACGGTCCCGTCCTTGCTTTCGCCTTCCTCGTCGCCGGTGACGGTGATGATCACCGCCCCGTCCGGGGGCGTCTCGGCCACGAAATCCACCGCCGCCGCGACAAAGGCCGCGACGCCCGACTTCATGTCGCAGGCGCCCCGGCCGTACATCACCCCGTCCTTGACTACCGCGCCGAACGGATCATGCGTCCAGGCCGCCGCATCGCCGACCGGCACCACATCGGTATGGCCGTTGAAGCCGAAGGCCTTGTTCGCCCCCGCCTTGCCCCAGCGTGCGTAAAGGTTGGCGATGCCGTTCCGGTCAACGCGGGTGCAGGCAAAGCCCGCTGCGGTCAGCATATCGGCCAGCAGGGCAATCGCCCCCCCTTCGGCCGGAGTGACCGACGGGCAGCGGATCAGGCGGGCCGTCAGGTCGGCGGGGTCAACGGGGAACGACAACATCAGCAGTCCTTGGGCGAGTGTGGCCCTGCGCAAAAAGCGTCACGGGCGAGTTTGGCCGACAGACCTATCCGCAATGGCCGGAAGCTGCAATGTTGCGGGTCAGACCAAGGCCAAGCCCTGCCGCCGCGTCCAAAGGCTACCCGTTCCCCGAAAGGACACCGACATGCCCCATCTGAAGCCCGCCCTTCTGGTTCTGGCCGCACTGACCGCCAGCCCGGCATTTGCTGACGATCTGACCGTTGCCGCGCCACCCGGCGGGCCGGTCGCGGTCAACGTCAGCTATGCGATCAACGAAACCATCCTGTCGACCGAGCCCGAGGCGCTTGCAGCCTTGGACTCCACCCACCGCAAGACGCTGATGCTGCGCGCCGAAGGCGAATGCGCCGAATTCCTGGCCACCATCGCCACCGATTGCGCGGTCAGCGGGATCAGCATCTCGACCCAGGTCAACAGCTATCCCGGCCAACCGCCGACGCTGTATGTCAACAGCAACGTGACGCTGCAAATCACCCTGCGCGACGCGCCTGCAGCACCCTGATCGACAGCACCCTAGTCGAAAAACGGCGTCATCTGCGCCACGATGACCGAGTTTTCCGACAAGGCCCGCGCCATCAGCGCGCGTTCGTCCTCGTCGATCTCGTCCCCGGCCTTCAGCCGTTCCTCCAGCGTGCCGTGCCCCGCGACATCCAGCGGGGCAAGGTCGGCTTCCTTCAGGATCGCCACCGTCTCGCGCACGGCTTCGGCCTCGTCCACGCCGCTGGCATAGATCACCAGCCCCGCGCCCGTCGCCTTGTCCGGCAACCCGTCGCCCGCCTTGCGCCCGACCTCGACCACCAGCGTATAGACCTGCTGCGGCCGCTTCGGCTTGCCGCCGCCCGCTTCGCCTGCGTCTTCGTCTGCCATGCCGCCCCCGCCCGGATCCTCTGCGACCGGAGTGGCGTCCGCCCGGGCCTTTGTCAATCCGGACCGGAAGCATCAGCTTTCGGGGGTGGCCTCCGGGGCGTCCGTCGCTGTCGTGGTCAGCCCCTTGCAGGACGGGTCCTTGCGGTTGGCGGCCTGGGTGCAGAAGGCCACGAGCTTCTTCTTCTGCTCCAGCGTCAGCACGGGTTTCGGCTGGATCCGCGCCGCACCCGACCCCGGCACCGTGCCCGCGCCGGGGGGATCGGCCTCGCCCGTCTGGGCCAGCGACACGGACGCGACCAGCGCCAGCACCAACGCCGCCCCGGGGGTGCGCAGGGTCAGCATGTCTGACGGCAGGGGACCGGCACCCGGCTGACGGTGACGCCGGTATAGGTGTCCACCGTTTCGTCAAAGCACTGGCCCTGCACCTGCAGGTGGCGCAGAAGGTGGCGGTCGTCCACGAACTTCTGGCAGACCACCAGCGCGAACTGATCCTGCACCGGCACCAGATCGCCGGTCGGAGACAGCGTGATCTGCGGCACCGACTGCGGCAGGGTCGCGGCATGGGCGGCCATCCCGAACAGATCGACGGCGGCAAAGCGGTCGGCCTCGCTGACGAACTTGTCCAGGCTGACAAAGTCGCTGCGTTCGCGGAACCGCTGGCCGTCGATCACCGTCGCCAGTTGCGAGCCATCGTCCGGGACCAGCACCCGCACGAAAATGTCGCCGGTCGGGCACAGGGTGGCGTCGATCACCCGCCCCGCCCGAGGTTCTCGGTACCACTGGATCGGCGCGGACAGGCACTCGCCGTTGCGCACGAACAGCGCATGTCGTTCCTGCAACTCGCTGTACTTGGCGTTCATCACGCCTTGCAGGATGCCGCCCAGGCTGTCGACCCAGCCCGGCACGGCGCTTAGCATGGCAAGCCCCACGGCGGGGTACAAAAGGATCCACTGCCACCAGGTCCGGGGGCGAAACGCAGCTTCGGGGGCGGGCGTCGGAGCGGCGGGGGCGGTCGGGGCTGCAGGGGCGACAGGCGCCGGGGCAGCCGCAAGGGGCTGTTCGGGCATGGGAAAAATCCTTCGGTCAGAAAAAGGGCAGGCGATAATCCTTGCAGGATAACAAATTTCGCCGAGTCGCGCAGCACGGGAATCCTGACCCGCACCGGGGCACCTTCACCGGGCGAAAGCCGTGGCGAGGCCTTTCGCATTTTAAGCAACTTTCCGGACGGCTTAACCAATTATCGGCGTTTCTGACCCAGCTTTGGCCCGTTGCCTGGTCAGGGGTTGGATATGGTGGATGCAGCGAAATTGCCGGTCGAAACCGGCGTCAGTGCCGATGCGATGGCCGACGCGATGTTCGGCCCCAGCATCAAGATCGTCAGTGCCACCTTCACCGGCGACCCGCAATCCGCCGGGATCTACAGCCACGGCGACACCGTCGCGCCGAACCTCACGCCGTCCGATACCGGGGTGATCCTGTCGACCGGCAAGGCGTCGGACATCACCAATGCGACCGGGGACGCAAACCATATCGCGTCCCGCACCACCGACACCGCAGGCGTCAATGGCGACGCCGACCTGAACGCCATTGCCGGAACCCAGACCTACGACGCCGCGATCTTTCAGGCCGACTTCATCCCCGACGGCTCGGTCCTGACGATGCAGATCACCTTCTCGTCCGAAGAGTATCTGGAATACGTCGGATCGGGCTTCAACGACGCGGTGGGCGTCTGGGTGAACGGCGAAAAGGCGCTGCTGACGGTCGGCGACGGCGACATCTCGATTAACAACATCAATCCGGGGTCGAATGGCGATCTGTACATCGACAACGCCAACGATCCGTTCAACACCGAGATGGACGGTTTCACCGTCACGCTGACCCTGAAGGCCCCGGTCATTCCAGGCCAGGTGAACACGATCAAGATCGCCATCGCCGATGGCGGCGACGCGTCCTATGACAGCAACCTGCTGATCGCCGGGGATTCGATCCAGACCGCAGTCGTCGCCACCGATGACAGCTTTACCGTCGATTGGGACGGCCAGACCGTCGTCGACCTGATCGGCAACGATGTCGATGCGGCGGGCGGCACGCTGACCATCACCAAGATCAACGGCATTCCGGTGACGGCGGGCAGCACGGTCACCCTGCCCTCGGGGCTGGTCATCATGGTGAACGGCGACGGCACGATCACCGTGGTCAGCGACCCGACCGACACGCCCGGCGATGTCAGCTTTTCCTATGAGGTGACGAACGAAGACGGGATCACCGATGTCGGCTTTGTCACCGGCGACGTCGTGCCCTGCTTTGTCGCGGGCACCCGGATCGACACGCAACGCGGCCCGATCCGGGTCGAGGATGTGGAGGTCGGCGATCTGGTCCTGACGCTGGACGACGGCTGGCAGCCGGTGCGCTGGCATGGGGCGCGACAGGTTCCGTCGCAGGGCACACTGGCGCAGGTCCTGATCCCGGCCGGAACCTTCGGCGACCATGGCGCGCTGGCCGTGTCACCGCAGCACCGGCTGTACCTGACCGGCTGGCGGGCCGAACTTTACTGCGGCGAGGATGAGGTTCTGGTCAAGGCGATCCACCTGGCCCGGGCCGGCAAGCTGCACCAGGACCGCTCTGGTCGCCCGGTCACCTATCACCACCTGATGTTCGACCGGCACCAGATCATCCGCGCCGAAGGCATGTGGAGCGAAAGCTACCACCCCGGCCCGACCACGCTGGCCGATCACGACCCAGACACGCGGGATGAAATTCTGACACTGTTCCCCGAACTGGCCCGCGACCCCGCGCAGGGCTACGGCCCGATCGCCCGCCCCGAAGCCACCGCCCAGGCGGCCGCCCTGCTTCTGGCCTAGAAGGCCTCAGCGGCAGGTCAAAAGCTCGTTGACCGACCCGTCCTGGATCACGGCAATGCCATCCGGCAGCCGCATCAGCATCAGGCGGTAGCTGTAGGTTTCACCCTCGCCCGCGCATTCGGCATCGTACAGCACCGCGTCCATCCCGGTGACCTGCACCGGATTGGTCAGCCGACACTGGTTCTCGACCCCGGTATAGATGTCGCCCTGCACGGACAGCGCGCCGCCCTCCTGGCCGACCGACTGGCAATCCCAGTTCTCGGCAAAGGGTTGATCCGGCCGGTAAATCCCGTCAAACGGCCCGGCAAGCGCCGGACCCGCGAGCGTCGCAAGGACAAGGGTCAGCCGCATGATCAATCCCGCAGCAGATCGTTGATGCTGGTCTTCGACCGGGTCTGCGCATCGACCTTCTTCACGATCACCGCGCAGTACAGGTTGATCCCGCCCTTCGACGGCATCGAGCCTGCCACGACCACCGACCCCGCCGGAACTTCGCCATACATCACCTCGCCGGTTTCCCGGTCGACGATCTTGGTCGATTTCCCGATGAAGACGCCCATCCCCAGGACCGAGCCTTCGCGGATGATGCACCCCTCCACCACTTCCGACCGCGCACCGATGAAACAGTTGTCCTCGATGATCGTCGGCCCGGCCTGCATGGGTTCCAGCACGCCGCCGATGCCCACGCCGCCCGACAGGTGGACGTTCTTGCCGATCTGCGCGCAAGATCCGACCGTGGCCCAGCCGTCCACCATCGACCCTTCATCGACATAGGCCCCGATGTTCACGAAAGACGGCATCAGCACTACATTCTTCCCGATGAACGCTGACCGCCGGACGATCGACCCCGGAACCGCCCGGAACCCCGCCTTGCGCCAGTCGTCCGCCGTCCAGCCCTGCCATTTCGACGGCACCTTGTCCCACCAGTTCGACCCGCCATTGCTGCCGGAAATCTCGTGCATGTCGGTCAGGCGGAACGACAGGAGAACCGCCTTCTTCGCCCACTGGTTCACTTGCCAGTCCGCCCCGCGCTTTTCCGCCACCCGCAGCGTGCCTGAATCCAGGGCGGTCAGCGTCGCCTCGATTGCGGTCCGCATCTCGCCCTTGGTTGCGGGGGTGATCGTGTCGCGCGCGTCCCAGGCGGCGTCGATGGCGGCTTCCAGTGCGGCATAGGACATGGGGCATTCCCTTTTCGGTTGGTCACGGGCGTGCCGACCCTATAAGGCTTGCAAAACCCCCACGCAATCCAGAGCACCTTGATGAAAGACGAACCCCGCAGCCATCCCTTCCGCGACAGCGTCGAGGATGTCGCCGCGACCAAGCGGATCCCCGACACGCCCCAGACCCGGGCTCCGGCATACCGGCTGGCCTTTGCCGACCGCGATTTCTTGACGCGCGAAGAACTGCGCCCGGTGCGCCTGCAACTGGAACTGCTGAAGCCGCAGCTGATCATGGACGAACGCGGGATCGACTCGACCATCGTCATGTTCGGTGGCGCCCGCATCCCCGCCCCGGAACACCGCGCCACGGCCCGCACCAAGACGCTGGCCGACCTGTCGCACTACTATGACGAGGCGCGTCGCTTCGCCAGACTGATGACCGAGCGCAGCCTTGCCACCTACGGGCGCGAGAATGTCATCGTCACCGGCGGCGGCCCCGGCGTGATGGAGGCCGGGAACCGCGGCGCGGATGAGGCCGGGGGCCAAAGCATCGGCCTGAACATCGTCCTGCCGCACGAACAGGCCCCGAACGCCTATGTCACGCCGGACCTGTCGTTCAACTTCCACTACTTCGCGATCCGCAAGATGCACTTCCTGATGCGGGCGAAAGCCATCGTCGTCTTCCCCGGCGGCTTTGGCACCTTGGATGAAACCTTTGAAAGCCTGACCCTGATCCAGACCGGCCGGATGAAGCCGATCCCCTTCCTGCTTTTCGGTCGGGATTGGTGGGAAAAGGTGGTGAACTGGACCATGCTGGCCGAAGCCGGGGTGATCAGCCCCGAAGACCTGTCCCTGTTCGCCATGGTCGAGACGGCGGAGGAGGCGGTGGCCGTGATCGACGGATGGCCGCAGCCCGACTAAGGGTTGCGGAAAACCTGCGTTGACAACTTGCGGGTGGTCCAGCCACCCTGCACGCCAACAGAAGCAGGAGCCGCCATGCCCTTTGCCCGCCGCAGCCTTCTGCTTGCCGTTTTGCTGGCCAGCACTCCGGCAGCCGCCGAGGTCACGCTGAAAAGCCAGGCCCAGGCCGACCTTGACGTCATGCGCAGCCGCGCCGCCACGCTTGGCGATCAGGGCGATGCCATGCGGATGCTGGACCGGCTGACCCGGGATGGGGGCCGCGACCCGGTTGTCGCGTTGCAGGACCTGCTTGGCATAGGCCGGGACGGCAAGCTGCCGATCCGCTATCAGGACACGATGCTGGCCAATGCAGCGGCGCAGCGGGGACAGATCCTGGCCGCGATCCTGTCTGCCGACCTGGACAACGACGGCACGGTCACGCGCGACGAGGTCACCCGCGTCCTTCAGGTGGGCCGCTCGAACGGGATGCTGGGCGATCTGTTCCTGAAATTCGACACCAATGTCGATGACCGCATTTCCCCCGACGAACTGACAGCGGCGGTAAGCGCCGCCGGTGAAGATATGGCGTCGCGGCAGGGTGACCGGGTCTCGATGATCGGCACGCTGATCGACTTCGATGGCAACGGGCAGATCACCCAGAAAGAGCTTGACCGCGCCGTCGCTGCACTTGCCGCGCAAAGCGCCCCGATCGAAGGGGCCGAGGTCGTGCCCCAGGCGGTCGACCCTGCCCCCAAAAGCGCGGCGTCCTGCGATGTCGTCGCGCCAACCTCTGACGCGCTGATCCACGTCGTCTCCGGGTATGAGGGCAACGCGCTGGCCAACGTCTCCATCGGCGGGCAGGACCGGGTGACCCAAACCGCCGAGCTGGTGATCGAACCCGGAGACGAGCCGCTCTATCTTTTCGTCGCCAGCTATGAACTGGTGATCTGGCGCCTGACCGGCGCGGTGGACCGGGTCGAGCGGATCGTCGTCCAATCCGGCAGCGGATCCTCGGACATCCGCAGCGGGGCGGTGACGGGCATCCCGGCCGAAAAGGTCACCTTCGTCGCTGCGGGGGCCTGCCTGAAACCCGACTGGGAAGACAAGAACAGCGACCAGGTCGCTGACAGCCTGCAAGGCAATCTTGGCCGCGCGGCGGCTGGGGCGTTCGTCGAATACACCATCGGCTCGGTCGCGCTGCCGTCCGGCAAGACAAAGGACAGCGGCGGCTCGGCCGACGGGATCGACCTCGTCTTCTCGGGCGGCAAGCGCTTTGTCCTGACCGAAGACGGCATGGAAGAGGTCGAGACCCCGAAGGCAGGCGAGGAAGACGCCGCGATCCAGCGCGAGTTGAACCGCTTTCACCCCGGTGGAGTCGTGAAGCTTGACCCCAAGACCGTCGTGTCGGCCTATCCGGTCGAACCCTATGTCGTGCTGCCGCAGCAGGCGGGGCTGGCGCAGCTGATGGAACAGGGGCTGATCAAGCGGCAGGGCAATGCATTTCTGGTGTTGCAGCCGATCCCGCGTTTTCCTGCCGGGTTGCACGGCGCGCATAGTGTCAGCTTTGTCCTTGGCCCCGATGTGCCGCTTCCTCCGGGCGATCCGGGGCACTCCAGCGTGCGCGACGCCAACCGCAAATGCCTGGTGCGTATCTGCCCCTGAGGCCGGGCGCACGCCCGGGCGTGCGATTCGCGCCGCTTGGTTAACGCCCGCTTGTCCTGGCGCGCGTAGAGACGCAGGAAAGACGCCTGCAAGACGGGGAAAAGACGTCGGAAATACTGGAAATCTGCCAGATTACCCCAGCGTTCTCAGGGGCTTGGGCGGTGCAGCGTCTGTCTCTCCCACCCGTCCAGGAATTCCACCCGATCACACCCGGCAAACGTCGCCAGCCGGTCAAGTTCCGCCTCGAGCTTGGCCCGCCGCGCCTTGGTCAGCGTCACCCCGGTTTCCGGCCAGAACGCCTTGACCCGCAGCGCCCCGGCATCACGGAACGCCTTGACGTCGATCCGTCCGACCAGCCGATCACCCTCCAGCACCGGAAAGACATAATAGCCCCAGACCCGTTTTGGTTCGGGCACGAAGACCTCGATCCGGTAAAAGAACCCGAACAGAAACTCGGCCCGGTTGCGGTCACGCAGGGCGGGATCAAAGGGGGAAAGCACGCGCAGCCGGAGGGGTGGGTCGGGGGGGATTTCGTCCAGAATCTCCGGGAAAACGAATGACTTGCGGCGCTGGCCCGTGGCCCCTTCGATCTCCACCTCGATGATCTCGCCTGACGCCAAGGCCCCCCGGCACCAGTCCTTTGCGGCCTCTGGCCCGACCGCGTTCCAGTAGGCCGCGATCTCTCCGCTTGTACAGAAGCCAAGCTGCCGCAGCGCCGTCCGGCAGGCCCAGTCGGTGACCGATTCCGCAGGGACCGTCACCCGATGCACCTCGGGGATCACCCGGTCGGTCAGGTCATAGATCTTGGCAAACCCGTCGCGCCGGGTGATCGCCAGCCGCCCGGTCCGCCACAGCCATTCCAGCGCGGTCTTGGACGGATGCCAGTCCCACCAGCCGCCCTTTCCCCGGATCTCTCCTTCACCGACATCTGCCGTCCCGACCGGCCCGTCCTTGGCTATCCGATTGAGAATGCTGTCAAATTTCGCCTCATAGCCATCCCTGAACCAGCGCTTCCAGTTCGCCTCCAACCGCAGGGCGTCGCGCTGGAACCGGTGTTGCCAGACCCCGTGCAGCCGCGCCGGCAGGATCGAGGCGTCGTGCGTCCAATGCTCCCAAAGGCTGCGGTCCCGCTCCAGCAGCCGCTTCAGAGCCGGGGGCCGAAACGACTGCCGCCGCGACCACAGGATCATGTCATGCGCCCGCGCGACGGTGTTGATGCTGTCGACCTGGACAAAGCCAATCCGCTCGATCAGGTCGTGCAACGCCTGGCCGCTGGCAGGACCAGAAGGGGCCTCGGACAGGGCGTGGCGGTCAAGAAACAGACGGCGGGCGCGGGGGTTCGGGATCAGGGCGGGCATCGCCAAGGCGTAGCATCGCAAAGGGCCGTGGCAAATCCTGAAATTGCCGTGAAAAGCGCTGGTCAGCCGGTTGCAATCACGCTGCAACTGCATACTATCCCCTTGTCTCCTGACAGAATTCCCGAAAACACATTGGCCGCGCCGCTCCGGGTCCGGTCGGAAAGGACCCAAGCGCATTGCCGCACGAAACGCCCCTGATCACCACCCTTGTTGCGGGCTTTGGCCTGGCCTTTCTCTTTGGGCTTCTGGCGCAGCGCCTGAAACTGCCGCTGATCGCCGGATATCTTCTGGCGGGCGTGGTGATCGGGCCATTCACGCCGGGCTATGTCGCCGACATGGGGCTTGCGACCGAACTGGCCGAGCTTGGGGTGATCCTCTTGATGTTCGGGGTCGGGCTGCATTTCGCGCCGCGTGACCTGATGGCGGTCAAGGGGTTGGCGGTGCCGGGGGCGCTCGGGCAGATCACGCTGGCGACGCTTGCCGGGCTGGCGCTCAGCTGGACCCTGGGGTGGGGCATCGGGGCCGGGCTGATCTTTGGGCTGGCGCTGTCGGTTGCCTCGACCGTCGTCCTGCTGCGCGCGCTGCAGGACCGTGACCTGGTCCAGACCGAAAAGGGCAAGGTCGCGGTCGGCTGGCTGATCGTCGAGGACCTGGTGATGGTGCTGGCGCTGGTTCTGATCCCGCCGTTGGCCGGGCTGTTGGGCGGCATTGCCCAACCGGTCGAGGAAGGGGCAGAGATCGCAGCACAGGTCGGGATCGGGCCGATCGCGGGCACGGTGCTGATCACGCTGCTGAAAGCCGCCACCTTTGTCGCCCTGATGCTGGTGATCGGGCGTCGGGTGATCCCCTGGGTCCTGCATTATGTCGCGCTGACGCACTCGCGTGAGCTGTTTCGGTTGTCGGTCCTGGCCATCGCGCTGGGGGTTGCCTACGGCGCGACCCATTTCTTCGGCGTGTCCTTTGCGCTGGGGGCGTTCTTTGCCGGCATGGTGATGTCGTCATCGACCCTGTCGTCGCAGGCCATGCGGGAAACCCTGCCGTTGCGTGATGCGTTTGCCGTCCTGTTCTTCGTGTCAGTGGGCATGTTGTTCAACCCCAAGATCATCCTGACCGACCCGCTGGCGCTGCTGGCAACGGTGGCGATCATTGTCGGGGTCAAGGCGGTTTCGGCCTTTTACATCGTGCGCGGGCTGGGCCACAGCCGCGACATGGGTCTGACCATCGCCGCCAGCCTGGCGCAAATCGGCGAGTTTTCGTTCATTCTGATCAGCATGGGCGTGACTTTGGCCATCGTGCCCGAAGCGGCGCGGGATCTGGTGGTGGCGGGGGCGATGATCTCTATCCTGGCGAACCCGCTTCTGTTTCATCTTCTGGACAAGCGGGCGCTGCGCAAGGCGGTCGCGACCCCGGCCCCAGACAAAGCCCCGCCCCCACCAGAGTAAGGGCGGCAAACCGGTCCGGCAAGGCGGTCCGGCAGACTTGATCTCGACCGGCCAAGGACCTACTGCGGTCAGACGTGACCTTGATTGACCCGGCACAGTTTCGGGCAAAGGCAGGAAACCATGGCCTTGATGGACATCGTCGTGATCACCCTGACGACGATGTCGTTCACCGTCGCGCTGTTCGGGGCGCTGTCGGTGCTTGGCAACCGGGCGCAGCGCAAGGTCGGCTGGGGGCTGGCGCTGTTCCTGGGGATCGCCGCCTATGACAATCTTGAAGGCCTTGTCGGACTTTGGGGCCTGTATCCGCAGCTATCCTGGATGTGTGGGCTAGAGGTGCTGGCGACCTTTCTATATGGCCCCGCAATCTATCTTTACGTCCTGACGGTCACCGGCAAGGCCCCTTCGCCCCGCCGGATCGCGCTTTGCCTGGGCCTTTCCCTGACCATGGCCGTCGTGCTTCTGGGCGGGTTTCTGGCGCTGCCACCGCAGGCACGGATCGACCTGGCCCTGGGAACACCGATTGCAGATGCAGGTGTGGCGCGCCAGGCTGCGATCACCGCCGGGATCATGCGCCTGACCTTTCTGACCCTGATCTTCGGGTTTCTGACCGCCTGCTGGCTGGCGCTGGATGACAACGTGCGGCGGTTGAGCGGGCTTTTTTCGTCGGTCGAGGACCGGACCCTGACCTGGCTGCGCGGCGTGATGATCCTGATGGTCGTCGCCGCGGGCTGGGTCGCGCTGCAGGGCCTGCTAGAGCAGGTGACGCCAGACAACGGCTGGCTCCAGGCAGTTGATGCCGCGATCACGCTGACCTGGGTCGGGCTTCTGGCCTATTTCGGGATACGCCAGCGTCCAGCCCTGCAAGAGGACGACCTTGCCGCCCTGCCAGAGCGCGGGACCGGGGCGGTTGGAAAATATGCCCGATCCGCGCTGGACGCGGACCGGATGCAAAAGCTGGGCGACCGGATGGCGCATCTGATGCGCAGCCAGGTCCTGCACCGTGACCCCGGCCTGTCCTTGCGCGGGTTGGCCGACAAGGTCGGGGCCAGCCCGAACTATGTCTCGCAGACGCTGAACGACCATCTGGGGGTCAGCTTCTTTGACTTCGTCAACGGCTTTCGGGTGGACGAGGCCGAGACCTTGCTGCGCACCACCGACCGCAGCGTGACCGATATCGCGCTGGAAGTCGGGTTCAACTCGCGCTCGACGTTCAACGCGGCGGTGCGCAAGCATCGGGGTCTGTCGCCGACCGAAATGCGCCGGGGCCCGGAGTCTGTCCGCGCCGTCCTGTCCGGACAGGTCAACGTCCGGGCCTGACCGTCCGGACGCATCGCACAAACCGTTCTGTCAAAGGGTGCCCGCGTCCCGTTGCGGGCGCAGACAACCCAAGGAACAGACCGATGCTTCCCCAGACATTTCGCCCCGGCTTTGGCGCAGCCCTGCTGCTGGCCGGTGCCATTCATTTCGTCCCCGGCGCGGCCCAGGCCGATGGGCTTCGCTATTCGATCGGCATTTATGTCGGCGCCATGAGCTCTCCGTTCGATTCGGGCGATGCCGACGGTTTCGCCGCCCCCGACTTTCTGATCGAGGGCGAGCGCTTCAGTTTTGGCACATCGGGCCTGACCTATGACCTTTTCCAGAACGACAGTGTCACGCTGTCGGCCCGGCTTGCCCCCCGCTTTGTCATGGCGGACCCGACCGATGTTCCGGGCCTGGAACGGCTGAAAAAGGACATCGCCGTCGAGGCCGGGCTGGCCGCGACGCTGACCTATGGCCAGGTCGAGCTGGGCATGGAGGCGCTGAACGATGTGTCCGACACCCATGACGGGGCTGCAGTCTCCGCCTTTGTCGGAACACGGGTCCAGGTTTCGGACCGCTTTGGCATTGGCGCGCAGGTCGGGGCGACCTGGATGGATCAGAAGCTTGCGACCTACACCTATGGCGTGCGCCCCTCTGAAGCGGGCGGCGGGCTTGCGGCCTATGCGGTCAAGGAGTCGGTGATTCCGTCTGTCGGGATCGATGCCAGCTTTGCGCTGACCGACCATGCGACGCTGGTCGGTGGCCTTTCGGCCGAGTTTCTGCCCGACAGCGTGACCGCAAGCCCGATCGTCAAGCGCGACGCCGTGGTGTCGGCGACCCTGGGGCTGCGCTATGCCTTCTGACCTTGGCTTCAACACCTGGCGGGGCAGCGTGCCCATGGCGGCAAACCCGGTGCCGAAATGGTCGGCGGGCGGGCTGGTCCTGTTGTGGCTGCTGGTCGTCCTGCCGATGGCGGGCCTGTCGCTGGGCCTGGCCCCGATCCTGATCGCGCGCTATCCAGCGGTGAACCCGGGGCTGATCTTCTGGGGCACGATCATCGCGGGGATGGCGTGGCAGTTCATCGTCTCGCTGGGGGTCCTGGTCGCAGAAGGCCAGCGCTGGACCTGGCCCGAGGTCAAGGCAAGCCTCTGGCTGGTCACCCCGCGAGAGCCGGTGACCGGCCGCCCGATCTGGGGGGCGCTGTGGCTGGTCGTGCCGATGGGCGCGGTCTTCGTGCTGGCCAGCGATGTGGCCTTTGGTTGGCTGGACGGCATGGTCGCCGCGCGGCTGCCGGACTGGCTGAACCCGGCTTACGCCCAGATCACCGGGCTGGCCACGCCGGAAAACACCGGCAACTGGACCCTCCTGTGGCTGGCGCTGCTGTCCAGCCTGTTCAACTATGTCCTGGGCGAGGCGCTGTTCTTCCACGGCATCCTGTTGCCCCGGATGGTCGGCGTCTTTGGCCGCTGGGCCTGGGTGGCCAACGCCGTGGCCTTCGGGGGCTACCATGTCCACAAGGCCGCCGTCTGGCCGACGGTGATCGTCAGTTGCGTCGCCTACAGCTTGCCTGCGCAGTACAGCCGATCAATCTGGCCCGCGATCCTGATCCACGGGATCGAAGGTCTGGTCCTGATCGGGGCCGTGCTGTTCGTCGTTCTGGGCGGGATGCGTTAAGCACCCCGCATCAGGACCCTGGCGCCCCCACCTGGGGGGAGGGGCGCCGGGGTCACCCCATCAGCCGCGCGCGGTTTCCGCTTCGATCTGCGCCTTGGATTTCCGCGCCCGCTCGGTGGCGGATTTCAACTGCCCGCAGGCTGCCATGATATCCTCGCCGCGCGGAGTGCGGATCGGGGTGGCATAGCCCGCGTGATACAGGATGTCGGCGAACGCATGGATGCGGTTGCCCGAAGACCGCTTGTACGGCGCGCCGGGCCATTCGTTGAACGGGATCAGGTTCACCTTGGCCGGAATGCCGCGCAGCAAGTCCACCAGCCGATGCGCGTCTTCCTTGGTGTCGTTGACGCCATCCAGCATCACGTATTCAAACGTGATCCGTTCCGAATTCGACAGGTTCGGATAGTCGCGCAGCGCGTCCAGCAGGGTCGCGATGTTCCAGCGCTTGTTGATCGGCACCAGCACGTCACGGACGGCATCGGTGGTGGCGTGAAAGCTGACGGCCAGCAGGCAGCCGATCTCGGACGCCGTGCGGGCGATTTCCGGGACGACTCCGCTGGTCGACAGGGTGATCCGGCGGCGACCCAGCGCAATGCCTTCGCCGTCCATCACGATCCGCATCGCGTCGCGGACGTTGTCAAAGTTGTACAACGGCTCGCCCATCCCCATAAGCACGATGTTCGAGACCAGCCGCACCTCTTCCTTCGGCGCACCCGGGACCGGCCATTCGTCCAGATCGTCGCGGGCCAGCATGACCTGACCGACTATCTCGGCCGCCGTCAGGTTGCGCACCAGTTTCTGCGTGCCGGTGTGGCAGAAAGTGCAGGTCAGCGTGCAGCCGACCTGAGAGGAAATGCACAGCGTTCCCCGGTCGGTTTCGGGGATGTAGACCACCTCGACCTCATGCCCGCCGGCGATGCGGACCAGGTATTTGCGCGTGCCATCTTCCGAGATCTGTCGCGTCACCACCTCGGGGATCTCGATGGTGAAATGATCGGCCAGCAGCGCGCGATAGTCCTTGGCAAGGTTGGTCATCAGGTCAAAGTCGCGGACGCCCCAGTGGTAGACCCACTGCCAGACCTGGCCCACCCGCATCTTGGCATGCTTTTCCGGCGTGCCCGCCGCGATCAGCGCCGCGCGCAACTGGTCGCGGGTCAGGCCGACAAGGTTCTGCTTGTCGGATGCAGGCAGCTTGCGCGGCAAAGTCAGCACGTCTTGCGTGATCGGGGCGCTCATGGCGGCAGATCCTTGAATGGGGCCTTGTCACAGGCGATCTGGATGTCGGGCGGATATACGCGAGCCTGGAGCATAAGAAAAGCGCCCCGCGAAAGGGGCGCCCTGTACCGCCTGTGGGGCGTGCCGGGTCGCTTACTTGCAGCGCGTTTCGGCGTCGGTCATCGCGGCGGTAAAGCCGCGCAGGCTGATCGTGTCCTTCGTCTGCGTGCCCTTGCCTGACCGCCCGGTCAGCACGGCAGTTGTCCCGGCCTTCATCGCGGCAAGGACGGCCGCGTCATCCTCGGGGCTGCCCGGCCAGGCCCATTCGGGATTCGTCTCGCTGTCGGTGACCAGCACAAAGGACTGGCCATCGATCGTCAGCTCGACGGTGGAGCCTTTGGCAAAGGGATAGCCGCCGGTAAAGCTGATCTCGCCCGGCTTGCCGGGACGGAAGGTGACGAAGAACAGGATGTCGCCGCGCCGCACGCTGACCGGCTGGCCGTCACGGCTGTTCACGGTTTCCTTCGGCTTCGAGACGCCCCAGCATTCCTTGGGGCTTTCCTCGGTAAACACGCTCCAATCCGTCATGGTGGCGACGAGGTTGGTGGATTCCTGCGCCAGGGCAGTCGAGGGCGGCATGGCCAGCGCCGCGACGCAAAGCAAGCGACCGAAAAGGGAAGTCATGTCTGACGCAGCCTCCAAGCTGTCTTGTGTCCTGCGCTGCCGCCCGCCGGTCTTTCCGACCGTTTTCACTGGCGCGGCGCATCGCTACCCGATATCCACCCTTAGCCAAAAACACCAATCCGCGAAAGCCCCATGGGCAACTATTCGCGCACTTGTTACGGGGAATTCCGATGTCCAACCCGCATCCGATGGTCGAGCTTTGGCGTGGCGGTCTTCTGGAAAGCACCCATTCCGGCCATGCGGTGATCTGGGGACCCGGCGGGATCCAGGCCGCATGGGGCGATCCCGCGACCGTGATCTTCCCGCGGTCGTCGTGCAAGATGATCCAGGCCCTGCCGCTGATCGAGACCGGCGCCGCCGATGCCGTGGGTCTGACCGACGCGCAACTGGCCTTTGCCTGTGCCAGCCACCAGGGCGAGGCGCGGCATGTGAAAATGGCCGCCGACTGGCTGGCCGGCATCGGCCTGGGCGAACCCGATCTGCGCTGCGGCGCGCATGAACCCTATGACCGGGCCGAACGCGACCGGCTGATCAAGACCGACAGCTCCCCCTGCCAGTTACACAACAACTGTTCCGGCAAGCACTGCGGATTCCTGACCGTAACCCGCCATCTGAAGGCCGGGCCAGAGTATGTCGAGATCGACCACCCGCTGCAGCGTGCGATCAAGGCCGCCACCGAAGAGGTGACCGGCGAAACCGCCGCGGGCTACGGGATCGACGGCTGCTCGGCCCCGAACTTTGCGATGTCGGTCGCGGGGCTCGCCCGGGCGATGCAGGCCTTTGCCGCCGCCTCGGACAGCGGCGACACGCGGTCGCGCGCAATGCACCGGCTGACCCGCGCTATGGCGACCTATCCCGAAAACGTCGCGGGCGAAGGCCGGGCCTGCACCGAACTGATGCGCGCGATGGGCCATAGCGTCGCGATCAAGACCGGGGCCGAGGCGGTGTTCATAGCGATCCTGCCCGCGCAAAAGCTGGGCATCGCGTTGAAGATCGTTGACGGCGGCAGTCGTGGCTCGGAAGCGGCGATCGTCGCCTTGCTGGTCCGCGCGGGAGTGCTGGACCCCGCGCATCCGGCTGCGCAAAAGCGGCTGGGTGGCACGCTGACCAACTGGCGCGGGCTGAAGACCGGATGGGTTCAGACAGCCTCCGGCTTTCCCGGTTGATTTGAGGCCCGATCCGCGTAAACTTTCGCAATGAACGCCGAAGCGCCCATCCCGTTTCCGCAGTCCGACCGCCTTGCCGATGAGGTCAGCTTTGACCGCAAGGAGTTGAACCTGATCCTGCGCGTCTATGGCCGAATGGTCGCCGCCGGGGAATGGCGGGACTATGCGATTGCCGCAATGCGCGATCTTGCGGTTTTTGCCGTATTCCGCCGCACCGCCGAAACGCCGCTGTACCGGATCGAGAAACGCCCCAAGCTGCGCGCCCGGCAGGGGCTTTATGCCGTCGTCGGGATGGATGGACGCGTCCTGCGCCGCGGGCAGGACCTGGATCAGGTGCTGAAAGTGCTGGAAAAACGGCTGATCGGCCCTGTCTGACGGTCAGATCACCCGCTGCCGCGCCTGCACCAGACCACCGCCGCCTGCCGAAATCCGCTCTAGCGCGTCGCGGATGCCTTCGTAATTGACCGACATCGTGTGACCGTTCGCGTGAATCAGAACGTTTTCGTTGACCACCATTGCGACATGGCCCTTCCAGAAGATCAGGTCGCCGCGCTTCAGGTTTTCCTCGGGCAGAAGGGCGCGGCCGATCTGCATCTGCATGTCACTGTCGCCGGGACAGGCCTTGCCCGCCGCGTGCAAGGCCGCCTGCACCAGGCCCGAGCAGTCGATCCCAAAGCGGGAATTGCCGCCCCACAAATAGGGCGTGCCCAGAAAGCTTTCCGCGACATAGACCGGGTCCGGGGCCCATTGCCCGATCGGGCGCAGATGGGCCAGCGGCATGAACCCGTGCGGCGTATTCGCCCAGGCCCCCCAGGAGCCGACCACCGCAACCTTCGATCCAAGGCTGAGACAGGCCTTTTCCGGAGACTGCACCTGTGGTTCGGAATACAGATGTGACGACGGGGCCACCACCCAATGCGTCGGCTGCGGACCCTGGCCAAGGGCTGCTTCCCTTACCCAGCCGCAATAGCCATCCTTTGCCGACAGCACGAAGGCATGATCCTGCTCGCGGTCGATCACCGTCACCGCGTCGCCCATCAGCAACTGGCGATCCCGCCCGCCGTCCCGAGCCTGCCGCAGATCGACCAGCGGCAGGACAACCTGCGCGGCCTCACCCTCGGTCATCGGGGCGTTGATCACCCCCAGCATCGAGACATGGGCAACACGACCCGAAAAGGCCATTGTCCGGCGATCCATTCCTACACTCTCCACTCGTCCTGACCAACCTTGGTCCTGCGTCCTTGCGACGGGGTCACGCGCCCCGCCTTAAACTGCGGCACCTTATCCTGCGGCACCTTGTCCTGCTGCGCCTTCTCCTAAAGCCCAAGCATCTGCGGCATGGCGTGCAGCAGCGCCCGCGCGCCCTGGCCGACACCGCCCTTGGGCCGGGCAGGCTGGTCGCTGGGGGTGTGGCCATAGATGTCGAAATGCATGTAGCGCGGCCCGTCGACGAACCGGCGCAGGAACAGCGCGGCGGTGATCGACCCTGCAAAGCCAAAGCCCGGCGCGTTGTCCAGATCGGCGATGCCAGGCTCGATGACCGATTCATAGGCGTCGTGGAACGGCAGCCGCCAGACCGGATCGATCCCCGCGACGGCCCCACCTTCCAGCGCCGAGACCAGTGCCGGATCATCGCAGTAATACGGCGCAAGGTCCGGCCCGACCGCCACACGCGCGGCCCCCGTCAGCGTGGCCATGCTGATCAGCAGATCGGGCCTGTCCTCGCAGGCCAGGGCAAGCGCGTCGGCCAAGACCAGCCGCCCTTCGGCGTCGGTGTCGTTCACCTCGACTGTAAGGCCCTTGCGGCTGGTCAGGATATCCTTTGGCTTCAAGGCATTGCCCGCAATCACATTCTCGACCGCCGGGATCAGCACGCGCAGACGCAGCGGCAGCTTCAGCGCCATGATCATATGCGCCAGGCCCAGCACGGTGGCCGCGCCGCCCATGTCCTTCTTCATCAGGCTCATGCCCGAGGACGGCTTGATGTTCAGCCCGCCTGTATCAAAGCAGACGCCCTTGCCGACCAGGGTCAGGCTTGGGCCGGTCGCCCCCCAGCGCAGGTCCAGCAGGCGCGGCGCGCGCGGACTGGCCCGGCCGACGGCGTGGATCATCGGGAAATTCTGAGCCAGAAGATCATCGCCAATGACCGAGGTCACGCTTGCGCCATGGGCGTCCGCCAGCGCACGGGTCGCGGCCTCCAGCTCTGCGGGGCCCATGTCCTGCGCGGGCGTGTTGATCAGGTCACGGGTCAGCGCCTCACCTTCGGCCATGGCGATCAGGCGCGCGGGGTCCAGACCCTGCGGGCAGATCAGGCGCGGCAGGGCGGCAGGCGGACGGGCGGCAGGCGAACGGGCGGGGCGATAGCGGTCAAAGCGGTAGCCCGCCAGCAGCCAGGCCAGCGCCGCCTCGGTCCGGTCCGCAGGCGACAGCGTGCCGGTCAGCGACCAGTCGCCCGCAGGCAGGCTGCCGACCGCCTTGGCCAGGCCGAACCGCTGCCGCCGTCGCGCCTGGGGCGTGCCAAGCCCCGCCACCGCCGCCGCCACCGCGCCATCCGGCCCCGGCAGCAGCCGCAGATCGCCAAGGTCGGCCTTGAAGCCCGATCCGTCCAGCCATTGCGCCCAGACTGCGCCCGGTCCGGACAAAAAGCCGGCCAATTCGTCCGCCCGCAGGACATAAAGCGGGCGGGCTGGGCCTGTTTCCGGGGCAAAGGTCATCATGTTCGGCATTCAGGGTTCGCTTTGACTGAACTTTTGATCAATTGACGTGGAAATCGCGGTTCAGGCAAGTGCCGTCCGATAACACCAGCGGAATGTTGAACAAATCC
>JAKQLM010000566.1 GCA_029567145.1 Pseudomonadota bacterium | reverse complement strand
TGGTGGCGATGGGGGCGCTGGCGCTCTCGGAGTGGCTGTCGCGCCGGGTGGCGGCAAGGATTGCGGGCCGATGACGCTGGAGCTGCGCCTGACCCATGCCTTCCCCGGGTTCAAACTGGACCTGGACCTGACCGCGCCTGCGGGGCTGACGTGCCTTTTCGGGCGGTCGGGGTCGGGCAAGACCACGATCATCAACGCGGTGGCGGGGCTTTTGCGGCCTGACACGGCGCGGATCGTGCTGGACGGGGTGGCCTTGCACGACCTGCCGCCGCACCAGCGCCGCGTCGGCTATGTGTTTCAGGATGCACGGCTTTTCCCGCACCTGACGGTGGCGCAGAACCTGACCTATGCCGCGCGCATCCGGCGCCAGCAGGCGAAGGGGTTTGACCGGATCGTCGGCCTTCTGGGTATCGGCGCTCTTCTGGACCGCCGCCCCGCCACCCTGTCGGGCGGCGAGAGGCAGCGCGTGGCCATCGGGCGCGCACTGTTGTCGGACCCGCGCATCCTGTTGATGGACGAACCCCTTGCCGCGCTGGACGAGGCGCGCAAGGCCGAAATCCTGCCTTATATCGAGGCGCTGCGTGACGCCTTTGGCCTGCCGATCCTGTATGTCAGCCACGCCCTGCCCGAAGTGGCGCGTCTGGCCACGAGCATCGCGGTGATCGACGCCGGGCGGCTGCTGGCGTTCGGTCCGGCGGCACGGCTTTTGTCCGATCCCGAGACCGCGCCGCTTCTGGGCTTGCGCGACGCGGGGGCGATCCTGACCGCGCGGGTCGCCGAACAGGCGGCGGACGGGCTGACCCGGCTGGACACGCCCGCCGGGCCGCTGTGGCTGCCCCGCGTCCAGACCACCATCGGCCACAGCCTGCGGGTGCGGATTGCCGCGTCGGATGTGATGCTGGCCCTGACCCGGCCCGAAGGCCTGTCCGCGCTGAACGTGCTGCCCGCCACCGTGCGCGCCGTTCGTGACGGCGACGGGCCGGGGACGCTGGTGCAGCTGGACCTGGGCGGCCAGGCGCTTCTGGCCCGGGTCACCCGCCGGTCGGCGACGGCCTTGGGCCTGCAGCCGGGGCTGGAGCTTTTCGCGGTCGTGAAATCGGTGTCGGTCGCGCAGGGCGATGTCGGCGAAGGGCCGCGCTGATTCTCTTTTCGCCCCGTCTTGCCGACCGTCCTGCCTAGGATTTTACAGAACCTCAGGTTGCAGCGGCGGGTGGGGCGACGTGGCTATGGGCGTTTTATTGACTGGTGCATCAATAACCGACAGGTGGACCCCCGGCATTGTGCAAGTGCGCGTTGACATCGGCATGGGTGTGCAGCGTAATCTTCCGTGCATGGGGGTTGGGGCGGTCGGCTGACAAGGTCCTGTTACATGGACATTGCCGAATGGAAACGCCCCCGCCGCCGCACGACAAAAAACCGGGGACAGCCCGCGACTATTGCTTTTGAAACCAGGGAGACCAACCGTGACCAAATCAACCTCTGCCTTCAGCCGCCGCCGGTTCCTGCAAGGGTCCGCAGCCGGTGCGGGCATCCTTGCCGCTCCGGCGATCATCTCGTCCAAGGCGCTTGCCTCGTCGGGCGAAGTCAACTTTGTCGGCTGGGCCGGTTATCCCGCGCTGGCCGAAAAGGTGTTCCCGGCCTTCACCGCCGCGACCGGCATCACCGTGAACTTCAAGGAACTGCCCGATCAGGACACCATGTTCGCCGAAGCCAAGGTCGCGCTTGAGGCCGGCGGCATCGACGTGATCGAGCCGACGATCGACCGTTGGGGCGGCTGGAACTCGAACGGGCTGCTGGCGCCGTTCGACGAATCGAAACTGGCGATGGACAACTATCTGCCGGGTCTGGCGGACGGCTCTGCCGGTGAGCGCAGCCGGTCCGAGGGCGCGCTGTTCTACGTCCCGTCGAACTGGGGCACGGAATCGCTGGTGGTGAACACCGCCGACGCCAAGCTGTCGACCCCGCCGTCGCTGGGCGATCTGTTCAGCCCCGACAACTCGGTCACGCTGCGCCCGCATTCGGCGCTGGCCGCGATGGGCCGCTGGCTGGACGCGACCGGCAAGCTGCCGCGCCCGTGGATGGACGGCTACACCGACATGGCCGCGATGGTCGAGCTGTGGGACATCGCGCTGGCCGAGGCCGTCAAGGCCAAGGGCAACGTGGTCCAGTGGTGGTCGGGCGAGAACGAAGCCAACGCCGGTTTCGTCGCCAATGGCGCCACGGCGGGCCTGTGCTGGGATTCGACCGGCTACAACCTGCGCAACGACGGCTTTGCCTACCTTGCCCCGGTCGAAGGCGCGTTCGCCTGGCACCAGGGCTTCGTGATGATGAAGAACGCCGTCAACACCGACCAGGCGCATGAGTTCGTCAAGTTCGTCTCGACCGCCGAAGGCTCGGCGATGTGGGCGGCGGCGTTCTCGTCCAACGCGGTCGGCAAGGGCTCGGCCGACTTCATCGACCCGGAGGTTTCGGCCTACTACACCGGCACCTTCAACGACGACGCGCTGTCGAAGCTGTGGTGGTGGCCGGAACAGTCGGCGGAATTCATCGCCAAGCGCACCGAATACGCCGACAAGTACAAGGCGTCCTGATCGGGCACAAAACACGCAAGCGCCGGGTCCGAAAGGGTCCGGCGCGCCTTTTTCGGGCTAGCCGTGGTCGCATTGGACCCACGGGCCGACCTGATCTGGCGCTACCGATTGCACGGATCGGACGGACTGTTAGCCTGTCACCACATCAAACCAACCAAAAAGACGGCAATCCTCAGGGGGACCACGACGACCATGAGCGCGGGAATCGATCTGGAAAATGTCTGCTGCGACTTCGGCACCTTCCGCGCCGTTGACAATGCCAATGTGTCGATCAAACCGGGCGAGTTCTTCTCGTTCCTCGGGCCGTCCGGCTGCGGCAAGACCACGATCCTGCGCATGGTGTCAGGCTTTATCGAGCCGACCGAAGGCGCGATCCGCATCGGTGGCAAGGACATGAAGGGCCAGCGCCCGAACCAGCGCCCGACGGCGCTGATCTTCCAGAACCTGGCGCTGTTTCCGTTGATGCCGATCTGGGAGAACATCAGCTTCGGGCTGGAAGTGCGCGGCGTCGACAAGGCCACCCGCCGCAGACGCGCCGAGGAGTTGCTGAAGCTGGTCGATCTGCCGGGCGCGGCGGACAAGATGGTCAGCCAACTGTCCGGCGGCCAGAAGCAGCGCGTGGCGATTGCCCGGGCGCTGGCAGTGGAACCTTCCGTCATGCTCTTGGACGAACCCCTGTCGGCGCTGGACCTCAAGCTTCGCCAGCACATGCGGGCCGAACTGCGCGCGATCCAGAAGCGGACCGGCGTCACCTTCATCTACATCACTCATGACCAGGGCGAGGCGCTGGCGATGTCGGACCGCGTGGGCGTCATGTCCCAGGGCCGCATCCAGCAGATCGCCGACCCGCGCGAGATCTACAACAACCCGGTGAACGGCTTCGTCGCCAGTTTTGTCGGTGAAAACAACATCTTCACCGGCGACGTGCAGAACGCCTCCGGCGGGATGGCGGGCTTTGCCACCCCCCACGGCCAGTTCCGCGCCCGGCTGGGCGATCTGGGCGGCAAGGCCGGCAAGCTCTATGTCCGCCCGGAGCACACCGCCCTGTCGGCCACCGCCGGCCCTGAAAACGTGATCCCGGTCACGGTGGGTGACGTGTCGTTCGAGGGCAATTTCATCACCGTCCACGCCACCAGCGACAGCGGGGCTGCGCTGACCTCGGAACTGCGGAACGACGGGTCGGCCACGGTTCCGGAACGCGGCGCGAAGATGTTCATGTCGTTCGACGCCGCGCGCGCGTCGATCCTGCCCGACGCGAATGTGAGGGCCTGACCGATGCAGGACCTGCTGCGCCGCTATGGGTCTGGCCTGACGCTGATCATGTGCCTTCTGGTCGCGTTCTGGCTGGTGATGCTGGTGATCGTGCCGAACATCACGCTGTTTGAACAAAGCTTCCGGCCCTATCTGCCGGTGGTCGACGTCGGAGGGCCAAAGGACACCTACAGTTTCAACAACTATCTGAAAGTGTTTGACGGGTCGGTCGAGAAAAGCCTGTTCGGGATCAGTTTCTCGATCCCGGTGCATGTTTACACCTTTGGCCTGACCATCCTGTATTCGATGCTGGTCACTGTCCTGTGCTTTCTGCTGGCCTATCCTTTGGCGTATTATCTGGCCAAGATCGTCAACCCGCAGTCGCTGCCGACGCTGATCCTGCTCTTGTTCATCCCGCTGTGGGTGTCCGAGGTGCTGCGCGCCTTTGCCTGGTGGATCATCCTGGCCTTCAAGGGGCCGCTCAATGCGCTGCTGATGGGGGTCGGCCTGATCGAGGACCCGATCCGCTGGACCAACATGGGCTATTCCGGCGTCGTGGTCGGCCTTGTCTACACTTATGTCCTGTTCATGCTGTTCCCGATCTACAACGCGGTGCAGTCCTTGGACACCAACCAGATCGAGGCGGCCGAAGATCTGGGCGCGCCCTGGTGGAAGATCCACTGGCGCATCGTGCTGCCGCATTCCAAGCCCGGCATCGCGTCGGGGTCAGTCATGGTGTTCATGCTGTCGGCGGGGTCCTTGCTGGTGCCGTCGATCCTGGGGTCCACCACCTCGCAATGGTTCACCCAGACCATCGACCAATGGTTCAAGGACGCGCTGGATTGGAACACCGCCAGCGCCTATGCCTTCATCCTGCTTTCCATGTGCACCGTCTTCGTGACCATCGCGATGTGGCTGTTCAAGGTAAAGCTTTCCGACATCGCGAAATAGGGGGGCGGAAAGATGCACAAGCTCCGTCAGAGGCTGGCCCACGTCTACATGGCGCTGTTCCTGTTCTATCTCTTGGCCCCGCTGGTGGTGATGTCGGGGGCAGCGTTCAACGACAGCAAACTCCCCTCCATCGTGCCTTGGA
>JAKQLM010000560.1 GCA_029567145.1 Pseudomonadota bacterium | reverse complement strand
ACCGGGGCAGCAGCTTGGAGTCGGTGAAGGAATAGACGACGGTCCAGATCGACCCGCCGAGAAAGATCACCAGAGCCGTCGCGACCATCGGGATTGCCGCGATCTTGGCGCTGATGTTGCGGGTCCACCGCGCGCGCGGTCGTGCCGCCGGACTTGTGCGGATTGGCTCCGCTTCGCTGCTTGCTGACATCGGTCCCTGCCCCCCTTTTGACTTTCAGGTGCGAAAAGGGGCCGCCCGGTCTGGGCAGCCCCCCGTCGTCAAGACAGTCTCAGAGACCGGATTTCAGGTTCTCGACCCATTTGGCATGGGCGTCTGCTGCCGGCATGTCGGACTTCCAGAATTCGACCATCAGGTCTTCGTTCTGCTTCTGGACGTCCGGCGACCAGACCATGTCACCTGACGGCACAATGTTGCCACCGGCCAGGATCGCAAGGCCCTTCTTCATGCAGTCGTTGGCAGCGGCCAGATCGACGTCGCCACGGATCGGCAGCGAGCCTTTCTTCAGGTTGAAGGCAACCTGCACTTCCGGACTGACCAGCTGGGCGGCCAGACGCTTCTGCGCGGCTTCCTTTTCCGGATCGTCCAGTTTCGGGAAGTAGAAGGCGTCGCCGCCCGTCGAGATGTACTCATTCAGGCCCAGACCCGGCAGGCAGGTGTAGTCCTTGCCAGCCACTTCGCCTGCAACCTGGAATTCACCCTGCGCCCAGTCACCCATGATCTGACCAGCGGCCTGGTCAGTGATCACAAGGTTGGTCGCCTGGTTCCAGTCCTGAACGGCCGAACCCTTGGCCAGCTCGCGCGCCGCAGCAGCCGCCTCGAAGACCTTGGCGTATTCCGGGCCAGCGGCCACATCCATGTTCTTGTCGACGTTCACGGCCTTCCAGGCGTCAAGCCCGGCGACAGCGATCTGCATCGCGCCGAACGCAAGGTTCGACTGCCAAGGCTGGTCGCCCAGAGCCAGCGGCAGCTTGCCCGCTTCGCGGACCTGCGGAGCACTGGCGACGAATTCGTCCCAGTTGGTCGGGACCGGCAGGCCCAGATCCTCATACACCTTGTTCGACAGCCACAGCCATTCCGGCGAGTGGATGTTGACCGGGGCGCAGTAGATCTTGCCGTCCACGGTGCAGGCGTCCAGCAGCGACGGCGGGAAGACGACCTCTTTCCAGTTGTTCGCTTCGGCCACGTCGGTCAGGTCCAGCATCAGGCCAGCCTCGACCAGTTCCAGCGCCTGCTGGCCGTGGTTGAACTGGGTCGCCCCCATCGGGTCGCCCCCGGTGATGCGGGAAATCATGATCGGGCGTGCCGTGCCGCCACCACCTGCGATCGCGCCGTCGACCCATTTGTCGCCCGATGCGTCAAACGCCTTGGCCAGCTCGGCCACCGCCGCAGCCTCGCCGCCCGAGGTCCACCAGTGCGTGACCTCAAGCTCGGTTGCCATGGCGGGCATCGCCACGGACATCGCAAGCAGCGCCGTCAGTTTGGTAAGTTTCATCCAGTCCTCCCGGTTTCTAAATCGTTATAGAAGCAGCCTATAACGTTATAGTTTTGTCGATCAACATATCTTTTCGCTTGTTTGCCCGCGCCGCCCAAGTTTTGATTTGGCAAAGTTTCTGCGCGTTTCCGCGTGATTCTTTGGACCGGGACGGACCGATGCCGCAGCGCCGAAACAGCCACGAACCTGTTGCCCGACCGGTGATTTTCACCCGGCGGGGCGGTGGTCATGCTGCAACCGCAAAGCGAACCACCCGACCCGAATCGCACCGCGCAGGCCTGGTCCTTGCGCGGCCCCGGGACGGAGGACGCCATGCCGACACCCTCTGACTTGGCCGCAGCCCCCCTCCCCGATTCGGAGCCGGAGCGCCCCACCCTGAAGACCATCGCCGCCGCGACGGGCCTGGCAATCGCCACCGTCAGCCGGGCGCTGAAGGATGCCCCCGACATCGGCGAAGAGACCAAGCGCCGCGTCCGCGAGACGGCCGCCCTGCTTGGCTACCGCCCGAACCGGGCGGGGGTGCGCTTGCGGACCGGCAAGACCAACGTCATCGCGCTGGTCCTGTCGACCGAAACCGACATGATGAACCATACCTCGCGGCTGATCTATTCCATCGCCAGCGCCCTGCGCGGCACCACCTATCATCTGGTGGTGATGCCGTTCTTTCCTGACCAGGACCCGATGGAGCCGATCCGCTACATCGTCGAAACCGAAAGCGCCGATGGGGTCATCCTGAACCAGACCAAGGAAGACGACCCCCGCATCCGCTACATGCAGGATCGCGGCTTTCCCTTTGCCACGCATGGCCGTACCTCGATGGGGATCGATCACCCCTATTTCGACTTTGACAACGAGGCGTTCGGTCGTCTTGGCGCGCGCGCGCTGGCCGACCGCGGTCGCAAGCGTCTTTATCTGGTTCCGCCACCCCGGTCGCACATGTATGCGCGGCACATGATCACCGGCTTTTCTGACGAAGCCGCGCAGAAAGGCGTGCCGTTCGAGATCGCCGA
>JAKQLM010000348.1 GCA_029567145.1 Pseudomonadota bacterium | reverse complement strand
GGTTCAGGACGAAGTCGGGGATTTCCGCGCCGTCCAGGGTATAGCGCATCTCGTCGAACAGGTTCTTGCCAAGGCCGGTGCGGGCGATGGTCTTCAGGAACTGCTTCGGGATGATCATGTCGGTGTCGATGTTGACCAGCGGCATCGGGGCCGCGATGCCGGTCAGGGTGGTGAACTTTTCCATCAGACCATCTCTCCCATCAGGTCGCGCACATCGGTCAGGTGCCCGGTAATCGCCGCCGCCGCCGCCATCTGCGGGCTAAGGAGGTGCGTGCGGCCGCCCCGGCCCTGACGGCCTTCGAAGTTGCGATTGGAGGTCGCGGCGCAGCGTTCGCCCGGCTGCAACTGGTCAGGGTTCATCGCAAGGCACATGGAGCAACCTGCCAGCCGCCATTCAAAGCCCGCGTCGAGGAAGATCTGGGCCAGGCCTTCCTCTTCCGCCTGCGCGCGCACAAGGCCCGAGCCGGGGACCACCATCGCGCGTTTCACGGCGATCTTCTTGCCCTTCAGGATGGCGGCGGCGGCGCGGAGGTCTTCGATCCGGCCATTGGTGCAAGAGCCGATGAAGACCGTGTCGATGGCGATTTCCGACAGTTTCTGGCCGGGCTTCAGGCCCATGTAGTCAAGCGACCGCTGGACGGCTTCGACCTTGCCGCCGGTGAAGTCGGCGGGGTTCGGGACGACACCAGTGATCGGCAGGACGTCTTCGGGGCTGGTGCCCCAGGTAACGACGGGGGCGATGTCTTCGCCACGGATCGTCACGACCTTGTCGAAATGCGCACCTTCGTCGGTGAAGAGGGTCTTCCAGTAGGCCAGTGCAGCCTCCCACTTGGCACCTTTCGGGGCGTGGGGGCGGCCCATGCAGTACTGATACGTCTTCTCATCCGGGGCAATCAGGCCCGCCCGCGCGCCGCCTTCGATGGCCATGTTGCAGACGGTCATGCGGCCTTCCATGGAAAGCTCGCGGATCGCCTGGCCGCAGTATTCGATGACATAGCCGGTGCCGCCGGCGGTGCCGGTTTCGCCGATGACCGACAGGGTGATGTCCTTGGCGGTGACGCCGGGGCGCAGACTGCCAGTGATCTCCACCTTCATGTTCTTGGCCTTGCGCTGGATCAGCGTCTGGGTGGCCAGGACATGTTCAACCTCGGACGTGCCGATGCCATGCGCCAGCGATCCAAATGCGCCGTGGGTGGCGGTGTGGCTGTCGCCGCAGACGACGGTCATGCCGGGCAGCGTCCAGCCCTGTTCGGGGCCGACGATGTGGACGATGCCCTGGCGGACGTCAGAGACCGGGTAGTAGTTGATCCCGAAATCACGCGCGTTCTTGTCCAAGGCCTCGACCTGGATGCGGCTGTCTTCGGTCATCGTCGCGGCATTGGCGCGGTCCAGCGTGGTGGGCACGTTGTGGTCCGGCACGGCGATGGTCTTTTCCGGCGCGCGGACGCGGCGCCCGGTCATCCGCAGGCCTTCGAACGCCTGCGGGCTGGTCACTTCGTGGACAAGGTGGCGGTCGATGTACAGCAGGCAGGTGCCGTCTTCGGCGGTATGGACGACGTGGTCGTCCCAGATCTTGTCGTAAAGGGTACGCGGAGCGGTCATGGCTCTCACCTTTTGTTCGGGATGGCTTGGAAACGGGGCGTCAGGTCACAGGGCGCGCGTCAGGCGCGGGCGAGGACCGAGCGGGTCATGCCGAAAAAGCGGGCCGGAAGCCGCGCGTGATCGGTGATGTCGAAATAGATGAACCCGGACATAGGGGCCGATATACGCCCGAATCCCGGGTCAGGCAAGCGGGCGCGCTGCTTCGAGAATATCGCCGGGCTGGCAATCCAGCACGTCGCAGATCGCGGCAAGCGTGTCGAAGCGGATGCCCTTGACCTTGCCGGACTTCAGCAGCGAAAGGTTCTGCTCGGTGATGCCGATCCGTTCGGCCAGTTCGCGCGACCGCATCTTGCGACGGGCCAGCATCACGTCCAGGCGGACGACGATCTGCAGCTTTGCGCTGTTCATCAGACGAATCCCTCATTCTCGACCTTGATGCGGGCGGCTTCGGCCATGGCCCAGCCGATCACAGTCAAGAGGCCCGCCGCGATGGCAAAGCCCAGGGTGCCACTGTCCAGCGCGATGGACAGCACCCGTTGCGGGGCGTTCCAGCTGAGAATCAGCGCGTGCAGGGTGGGGACGGCGATGGTGAAGGCCGCAACGGCCAGAAGCGCGCGCCCGATGGTCAGGATGGTCATGGCGTTGGCGTGCGACAGGACCTCGCCCATGCGGTAGCGGTCGAAGAGGCGGGTCATGGCGCGCAGGGCGGCGAGCATCGGCAAGAGCGAGGCGATGGCGACGGCGGCGACAAGCCCGGCTTGCGCGCGCGTCACGATCAGATCGGCAGGCAGCCCGGGGAACTGCGCGAGAAGCGAGCCGGGGTCGGCGACGGCCTTGCCGGCATAATAAAGGACGATCAGCGGCAGGACGACGGACAGGGCCATCGTGGTCCAGTACAGCGTTTCGGACAGCCGTTGCAGGCGGGACTGGTCAGGCATGCGATACCCCTTTTCACGATGATATTTTAATGTAAAACAATAAATTTTATCTGTCAAAGGAGATTCGAGATGATCAAGACCCTTCCTGCCCTTGCGGCTGTCCTGTTGTCGGCCTGCGCATCGGTGGTGCCGGGAACGGCGGCGCGGCTGGCGGCGATGGACCCGCTGACGGCAGACCCTGGCACAATCGAGCTGGTGATGATCCTGCCGGACGGGCTGGCGGTGATCCCCGGCTCGGCCCGGCTGGAGTTTGGCGCGGTCCGCGGGAACGAGACGTTGAACGGCAGCTTCGTGCTGGAGGACCGCCCCGTCACCACGCCTGTCGCCCTGCCCGAAGGCGCGACGGCGCGGGGCTTTGCCTTGACGGATGAGGACGCCGATAGGATGCGCGCCTTGCAGGCCGAGATTGCGGCGTGGAAGCGGGAAGGGGCGGCGCAGGGCAGCCTTGGCATCGGTCTGGGCGGCTGCGGGGTGGGCGACGGCCCGGCGGCGGATGCGGTGGGGTCGGTGCTGATCCGCACGACCCAAGGAGGCCCGTTCCTGCCCTTGATCCGCGACGGAAAGCTGGCCGATCTGCTGGGGGCCGAGGTTCTGGCGGCGATCAAGCCTTGCAAAGGGGCGGAATAGGGCGTACCGGCCCTGCCTTCGGTTGAGATTGGCGGCCCCCGATGCTAGTCTTGACCGACAGGCCCGGCGCGGGGGCCGTTGTTCCAGTTCCGTCCGCGTCTGTCATGGAGGACCTTGTCCTGTCGCATTCCGATCCTGCCACCGGCCTGCCGGTCGGCCCGCGCCTGAAACCGTCCGAAGGTCATGCCTCTGACGCCCTGTTGGCGCTGGTCCTGAAATCCGTCGACGACGACAAGGCCGAAGATATCGTCCAGATCGACCTGCGTGGCCGGTCGGACGTGGCCGACTATATGGTGATCTGCTCGGGCCGGTCTTCGCGCCAGGTCGCGTCGATCTCGGAAAAGCTGGCGGACCGGCTGAAGCAGGAGATGCGGATCATCGCCCGCATGGAGGGCAAGGACACCGGCGACTGGGTGCTGATCGACGCGGGCGACGTGATCGTCCATGTCTTCCGCCCCGAAGTGCGTGAGTTCTACCAGCTTGAAAAGATGTGGCTGCCCGGCGCGATCCACAGCGCCCAGGGCTGATGAAGTTGCACCTTTGCGCCGTTGGTCGCCTGCGGGCGGGGCCAGAGCGCGCGCTGGTGGATGACTACCTGCAGCGGCTTGACCGGACGGGTCGCCCCCTGGGCCTTGGCCCGGTGACCGAACACGAGGTCGAGGACAAGCGCGGCGGCGGCATGGCGGCCGAAGGTCAGTTGCTGGCGCGGGCGATCCCCGACGGGGCCGCGCTGTGCGTGCTGGACGAACGCGGCAAGCTGATGTCCAGCCCCGAGTTCGCACAGGCGCTGGCCGGGTGGCGCGATGGTGGGAGGCAGGATGCGGCCTTTGTCATCGGCGGCGCGGACGGGGTGGACCCCGCCTTGCGGGCGCGGGCCGATCTGGTGATCAGCCTTGGCCGGATGGTCTGGCCGCATATGCTGGTGCGGGTCATGCTGGCCGAACAGCTGTATCGGGCCGCGACGATCCTGTCGGGGTCGCCCTATCACCGGGTCTAGGGCTTTGGCGGGAACAGCCGGTAATACAGCCAGTCCGGCAGGACCTGCCCGCCCCGGAACAGCCAGCTGAACAGCGTCGGAAAACTGACCTTGAAGCGGTCGGACTGCATGTGACGGAACATGATGTCCGCCGCTGCCCCGGGTTCCATGATGAAGGGCATCGCAAAGTCGTTCTTGGCGGTCAGCCTGGTGCGGATGAAACCGGGGTTCGCCAGTTGCACCCGGATGCCGGTCTTGCGCAGGTCGGCATACAGGCTTTCGGCCAGCACCATCGTTCCGGCCTTGGACGCGGCATAGCCGATCGCCCCCGGCAGGCCCCGGAACCCCGACAACGAGCCGGTGATGACCACATGCCCCTGTCCGCGCGCGACCATGCCGGGCAGGACGGCCCCGATCACGCGGACGCAGCCGGTGAAGTTGACGTTCGCCATCGCCTCGGCAGCGGGCGCGTCCCAGTCTTGGGCGCGCATCGGCGTGTAGACCCCGGCCAGGAACACCACGCCGTCCAGCTGGGGAAGCTGTGGCACGGCAGCGGCGACACTGTCGGATGATCCCACGTCCATCGGCAGGGCGACGGCCTTGCCGGGCAAGCTGGCGACGGCCTTCTGCAACGCCTCTGCGCCGCGCGCGGACAGGATCAACTCGGCCCCGGCGGCGGCCAGCTTTTGCGCCAAGGCCAGGCCAAGACCTTCGGAGGCGCCGACCAGCCAGTAGCGCTTGCCGCGAAACTCTCTCATTCGGCGGGACCAAAATCGGGAACCTTGCGCATGGTGGCCACCAGTTCGGCCACCTTGATGCCGAACTTGCGGAACTGCGAGCGGTTCATGATCGTGCCGTTCTCCAGCAGGTACATCCAGTCGACCACGTCCAGCACATGACCCCCGGCCTCGGGCGTAAGGCGGATGCGGTAGCGCAGCATCACGGTCGGCCCTTCGGCCCGGCCCGTTCCCGTGCCGACCACGTCGGGCGCGGTGGCGGTGATGTCGCCTGCATTGCCCAAGGCCAGCGTCCAGGCGCGGTTCTGCACGCTGCCGCTGTCGTAATGGAACACCTCGGACAAGGTGCCGATATTGCCGGTCCAGCTGCCCTGCATCTGCGCCACAAAGCGCGAGGTCACCCGGCCGGTCGGCCCGAAGATCACCCCGTCGCACTGGATCGGACCCGAAAGGTGGTGGCGCAGGTCGAACTGCGGACCCTTGCCCGCATAGTCCGCCGGGCGCTGCGCGGGAAAGGCGGCGCGGCGCTGCCGCAGGATCACAAGCGTCAGGACAAGCATCGCGCCGAAGAAGGCATAAAGCAGCGGTGTCACGGGGCGGTGTCCTTGATTGGGGCGGGGTCAGGAAGGCGTGTCAGTCCAAGCGCCAGGATGGCGGTCAGTTTCAATACGCAAGGCAGGCCCGCATAGATCAATGTCAGACTGCGAAGGGCGCTTTCGCTGTTGTCCGCGCCCGAGGCAAAGCCCGCCGACTGCAGCGCGGGCAGGGCGGTTACCGCGACCAGCGCCAGCGACAGTTTGGACATGAAGGACCAAAGGCTGAACGCCGCCGCCTCGCCGCTGCCAAGGCTGGCAAGCCGGGTGGCAAAGATCGCCGGAAGCAGGGTCAGATCCGCGCCAAGGGCCGCACCCGAGGCGGCACAGATCAGGGCAAAAGCGATCAGATCGCCAGGGCCAAGCGTCAGGGTCCAGAGAAATGCCAGAATCGCAAGGGTCATGGCGGAAAGAAGGACGCGCTTTGGCCCGTGACGGCGGGCAAGGGCGGTCCAGGCGGGCGTGGACAGCGCGGCGGCAAGGAAGAACAGCAGGAGAAGCGGCCCCTCCCATCCTGGCAGGGCCAGGCGGCTTTCGACAAAGAACAGGAACAGGGTCGAGGTGACGGCGACCGGGGCGGCGTTCAGTAGCGCGATCAGAAGCAGGCGGCGTGACAGCGGGTCGGCAAGGACGGGCCGGAACAGGGCCAGCGGGTTCGGCGTTGGCGGCGCGGTATGGCCCTGCCACTGCCCGCGCATCGCCAGCGTGGCGGCCAGGGCGACGGCGGCAAACAGCGCGGCGAAGGCGGCGAAGGGCTGGTCGGTCAGCGGCATCAGCGCGACCGGAGCGACGGCCGCAAGGCAGATGCCGATCAGCGAGCCGCCCTCTCGCCACCCGGCGAGGCGAAGGTGGCCTTGCGGCCCCAGGGCCTGCGCCTTGGCAACGCCTTCGGCGTAAAAGCAGATGGTCAGGAAGGAAAAGCCGCTGAACAGGCCGGTCAGGCACAGGGCGAACCAGATCAGGGGGGCGACCGGGGGCGGAACGGCGAAAAGCCCGGCCAGCGACAGGGCCATCAGCAGCGTGGCAAGGGTGGTGCCGGTCTGGCGGTGGCGGCGCGTCCTTTCGGCCAGCCAGCCAAGCGCCGGGTCCTGCACCACGTCGATCAACCGCAGCGCGGCCAGCGTCAGGCCAAGCGAGGCGAGCGGGACGCCGTACTGGTCGGCATAGACCTTGGGCGCGTGGATGTAGATCGGCAGGCCCGCCATGGCGATCAGCGCGGCATAAAGCGACCAGGCGGGCAGGCGCGCGGTCATCAGCGCGCGGCGCGCGGGTTGGGGCGGTTTTCGAATTGAGCGCGTTCCGCGCAAGTCTTTTGTCTCGCGCTTGTGCGTGAAGGACGCACAAGCGCTCGGCGGCCTTCGGCGAGGATATTTGGGCAAATGTGAAAGGCCAGGGGCATCAGCGCGAGATGTCTTTGGCGGGCGGCGTCGGGCGGGAGTTGAACCCGGCGCGCTTCAGCCACAGTTTCAGCGCCTGCCAGTGGATCAGCGCCAGCACCCGGCGCGAGCCGAAGGGGCGGCGCAGGGCCGAGGCGAGGATGCCCGCGTTGGTCAGCGGTGCCCGGGGGCCGATCAGGTTGGTGTAAATCCCGCCGGAAGGCGTGGTGTAGTCGATCCAGATGCCAATCCGGTCGGGGCGGATGTCGAAGCGGAAGTCATAGCGCCCCGCGACCGGCTGGAACGGCGAGACGTGCAGAAGCTTCGTCGCGGTCAGGGTGTCTTCGGGCTTGATCGGGCTGCGGTCGGGGTGGTGGCACAGATAGGAGTGCCGGTCGCCGTAGGTGTTCGTCACCTCGGCGATCGTGGCGCGCAGGTGGCCCAGGTGGTCATAGGCCAGCCAGAAGCTGACCGGGTTGAAGACATGGCCCAGCAGGCGGGGTTGGGCCAGAAGCAGCACACGGTCGATGGGCAGGCCGTGGTCGGCCAGCACCTTGCGCGCCCAGGCGACACCGGTCCCCTGTCCGGGTGCGCCGCCGTGGTCGCTGTCGTGCAACGCCATCAGGTTCGCAGCATTGCGCGAAAAGAGCCGGGGGCCGGTCGCGCGGTCGGGATCAAGCAGCACGTAGTCGACGGAATAGCGGAAGGCGTTCTTCACGGGGCCCTTGCGGCCGTGGAACGTCTGGGCGCGGATCCGCTGGACCTGCATCATGCGACCAGCCGGAACGCGTGGCGTTCGGTCAGGGCCTGCACCACGTCGACCGCCGAGGCGAAGCCGTCTTCGTGGAACCCGTTCTTCATCCAGGCACCGCAGAACCAGGTGTTGCGGCTGCCGTTCATCGCGCGCAGCCGGTCCTGTGCGGCAAAGGCGGCGACGTCGAAGACCGGGTGGTGGAAGGTGTTGACGTCGTGGATCAGGTCCTCGCGGATCGGCCGGTCGGTGTTCAGGGTGACGAACAGGGGATCGTCCTGGGGGATCGGCTGCAGCGTGTTCATCCAGTAGGTCAGGTCGATCCGGTCGCCGGGGCCGGTCTTCGGCTCGACATAGGACCACGACGACCAGACCTTGCGCGATTTGGGCATCAGGGTGGCGTCGGAATGCAGCACCGCCTCGTTCGGCTGAAAGCGGATCGCCGACAGGGCGCCGGCTTCGGGCGGCGTCGCGTCGGAAAGCAGCTTCAGTGTGGTGTCGGAATGGGTGGCGAAGATCACGTCGTCGAACAGCTCCCACTCGCCCCCCGTTGCACGGACCAGGACCGACCCCGCCTCGCGCCGGACACCGGCGACGGGGGTGCCGGTGCGGATGTCGACCCCCTGCGCGGTCAGGGCCGATTGCAGGCGGCGGACATATTCGACCGAGCCGCCCTTGACCGTGTACCACTGGTGCTGGCCGTTCACGTCCAGAAGCGCGTGGTTGCGGAAGAAGCGGACCAGCGGTTCAGCCGGGAAATCCAGGATGCCGGCGGTCGGCGTCGACCAGATCGCGCCGGAAAACGGCGTGATGTAGTGGTCGCGGAACCAGGCCCCGGTGCCCAGCCGGTCCAGCAGGTCGCGGATCGTCATGGCGGGATCGTTGGCCACCGCTTCGGCGTTGCGGTTGAAATGCAGGATGTCGGACAGCATCTGCAGGAAGCGCGGTGAAAAGGCGTTCTTGCGCTGGGCAAAGATCGTGTCGACCGAGGCCAGCCCGTATTCCAGCGCCCCGCCCCGGATCGAGGCGCCGAAGGACATGGTGCTTTCAGCCGTCGGCACGCCCAGCTTTTCGAACAGCCGGACCAGATGCGGATAGTTCACCCGGTTGAAGACGATGAAGCCGGTATCGACCGGCTGGTCCTTGCGTTTGCCCGCCAGCACGGTGCGCGCATGGCCCCCCAGCCGGGGGTCCGCTTCCAGAAGGACGACCGAGTGCCGGTCTGCCAGAAGATGCGCCGCTGCCATCCCGGAAATGCCGCCCCCGATAACGGCGATGCGGCGGGGGGCCTGGCCCAGGGTCTCGAACGGCATTCCGGCAAAGTCCTTTCCTTGTTTGGGTGGGTTACGCAGACGCTTTGCAGTCGGATCACCCGTCACCCTGCCTTTACGCCCGGTCCCGGCCGAAAGTTTCGCGGCGCGGGCTGGCCCTGCGCTGCAGACTGACAGACGCCGCAAGACTGTCAAACAAGGTTGACACCTGCCCTTGACAGCTTGGGGTCGCGATCCAATTCGCGGTGCAAGTGATCCGATCCCAAGGGCGTTGCGTAAAGATGGCATGATGCTTGATACAGGCAGAAGCGCTATGACGGAGCAGGTCGGTCGGCTGCCACCCATCGGTGTGGCGGCGCGGGCTGGACTGGCTTGGAAGAAGGACGGGTTTGTGGCGAAGGAGACGGACGAGCCGGACTGGGCCGGCCTACTTCTGAGGGTGCGCGACCATCAGGACAGGGCGGCCTTCGCGGCGCTGTTCCGGCACTTTGCGCCGCGCATCAAGGCGTTCCTGATGAAATCGGGGGCGGGGGCGGCGCTGGCCGAGGAATGCGCGCAGGATGTCATGGCGACGCTGTGGCAGAAGGCGCATCTGTTTGATCCGGCGCGGGCCGGGGTGTCGACCTGGGTCTACACCATCGCCCGCAACCGGCGGATCGATGCCCTGCGCCGCGCGCGCCGGGCCGAGCCGGAAGAATTGGACTGGGGACCCGCACCCGAGCCGGATCAGGCCGAGGTGCTGGAAGCCCAGGAAGAAACCGCGCGACTGGGGCAGGCCTTGGCGGCCTTGCCCGGACCGCAGAGAGCATTGATCGAACGGGCCTACTACGGCGACCTCTCGCACAGCGAGATCGCGGCAGAGACCGGGCTTCCCCTGGGGACGAT
>JAKQLM010000554.1 GCA_029567145.1 Pseudomonadota bacterium | reverse complement strand
GTCGGCCTTGCCGCCGCCGGAGTGGTAGGACTTGACGGAGATGGAGTCGACGACCCGGATGTCCAGCTCGCGGCTGACGATCATCGCGGGCACAAGCCCGCCGCGCGTGATGCCGACCACGGCCTTCCAGGTCCCGCCTTCACCCGGACCCTTGCCGTCCAGCCGCCAGGCCAGCGCGCGGGCGTCGCGGTGGATCTGGTCCCAGCTGACGTGAAAGCCTTTTTCATGCGGCAGACGGTCGGGCGACATGGCGAACCTCTCAGGTGGCGGCGATCTTGACCCCCAGCAAGGCGAGCATCCCGCCGAAGCTGCGGTCGATCAGGGTTTTCAGGCTGATGTATCTGGCCCGCGTCCGGTCGAGCGAGAAGATGCGCGCGACAAGGCTGTTCCACAGCGTCTCGGCGGTGAAGATCACGCCCAGCAGGCTGGCCAGCACCCAAAGCGGCGTGTCCGCCTGCAGGGTGCCAAGGAAGATCGACGAGAACATGACGGCGGCCTTGGGGTTGGCAAGGTTGGTCCACAGCCCCAGCCGGTAGGCGGCCAGCGGCGAGCGGGGGACCGGGCGCGTGTCTTCGGCGACAAAGGGGGTGGCGGCATCGCGCCAGAGGTGCCAGGCCATCCACAACAGGTAGGCCGCGCTGCCGATCTTCAGTGCCCAAAGCAGCGAGGGTGCGGCATCGAACATCAGATGCAGCCCGAACATTGCCGCCAGCGCCCAGATCACCGCGCCCGACCCGATGCCCATCGCCAGCATCACCCCGGTGCGGAACCCTTCGGTCAGGCCGGTTCGCGCGCTCATCAGCACGGCGGGCCCGGGCGAGACCGCGGCAAAGATCACGAGGCCGGCAAAGGTCAGGAAAGCGGCAAGGGTCATGGGCGCGCGCGGCTCACTGGCCGCCCTCCTTCTTGCCGGTGACGATGTCGATGTCGGGCGCGTCGATCGCCTTCATGCCGACGACATGATAGCCGCAATCGACATGCAGGTTTTCGCCCGTGGTGCCCGAGCCGAGGTCTGACAGAAGGTAAAGCGAGGCCTTGCCGACCTCTTCCTGCGTCACGTTGCGGCGCAAGGGCGAGTTCAGCTCGTTCCAGCGCATGATATAGCGGAAATCGCCGATGCCGCTGGCCGCGAGGGTCTTGATCGGCCCGGCAGAAATCGCGTTGACGCGGATGCCGTCCTTGCCAAGGTCTTCGGCCAGATACTTGACCGACGCCTCAAGCCCGGCCTTGGC
>JAKQLM010000553.1 GCA_029567145.1 Pseudomonadota bacterium | reverse complement strand
TCGGGCTGAACGACATGGAAATGTCGCGCTGGCAGAACATCGGGCTGACGACGATCCGCCAGCCGGTGGCCCGGATCATCGACGCCGCCATCGACCTGGTGGTCGCCACAATTGAACAGCCCGACCTTGCGCCCGAAACCCGGCTGTTCGACTGCCAGGTGATCGAGCGCACAAGCCTGAGGCCGCTGGCCTAGCGGAACATCGGCGGGCGGGCGTCCATCCAGGCGCCCCCCGCCTTGGCCGAAGCGACCGCCGTATGCACCGCCGCCATTGACCGCACCCCCGCCGCCGCCGTGGGCAGCCCGTCGCGCGCCGTTCCCCGGATCGCATCGGCAAGGTCGCAATAGATGTTCGCCACCGCCAGGGGGAACCCTTCGGGATGCGCAATCGCCACGCGGGACAGGCGCTTGGCGTCGTCGTAAAGCCCGCCTTCGCCCTTTTCGATGATCTGGGTGCGCCCGCCGACCGGCGTATAGATCAACTGGTTCGGCTGTTCGGACGCCCAGCGGAACCCGCCGGTTTCGCCAAAGACCTGAATGTCGAACCCATGCTGCCGCCCGATGGCGACGGACGAGGTCCAGAGGCGGCCAACCGTCCCCTTCGACATGCGGAAGTTGACCATCGCGTCATCCTCCAGCAGGCGGGAAGGAATGGTCGAGGCAAAGTCGGCGCTAAGGCGTTCCACCTCGTCGTCGCAGATGAAGCTGGCCATGTGCAGCGCGTGGATGCCGCAGTCGGCAAACTGGCCCGAGACACCCGCCATCGCAGGGTCATAGCGCCAGCGGACGCGCGGGTTGTCGGCGTCGGTGGCGTCGCCGTGGTGGCCGTGGCTGAAATTGGTCACCACAAGACGGACCTTGCCGATGTCGCCGTTACGCACCATCGCGCGAGCCTGGCGGACCATCGGATACGCGGAATAGCAGTAGTTCACCGCGCAGATCTTGCCGGTCTTCTGGGCGATCTTCACGATCTCTTCGCCCTCCTCGACGGTCACGGTCATCGGCTTTTCGCACAGCACGTTGAACCCGGCCTCCAGGAAGGCCTTGGTGATCTGGAAATGGGTCGAATTCGGGGTGGCCACGGTCACCAGATCGCAGCGGTCGGGGCGGTTGCGTTCCCCCGCCAGCATCTCCTGCCAGTCGCCATAGGCGCGGTCGGGGGCGACGCCCAGCCGCTGCGCATAGTCGCGTCCGACGTCGGCCCGGTGGTCCAAAGCCCCGGCGACCATCGCGAAATGCCCGTCGGCCAAAGCGCCCAAACGGTGTGCCGGGCCGATCTGGCTGCCTTCGCCGCCACCGATCATGCCCCAGTTCAGTTTTGCCATGTGAAGCGCCCCTTAGAAGCCGATGGAGGAAAGGTAATCGCGATTCTTGCGCGCGTCGTCGACAGGATGGACGTCCAGCGTCGGATCGCAATCCTGCTCGACCGTGCACCAGCCCTGGAACCCTGCGTCCAGCAGGATCTGCCGCACGGCGGGAAAGTCCACGTCGCCCTGCCCCAGATTGCAGAAGATGCCCTGCCCGCAGGCATCGTAGAAGCCAGTGCTTTTCGCGATGGCGTCGGCCTTCACCTTGGGGTCGATGTCCTTGAAATGCATGTAGGAAATCCGCCCGATATGGCGGCGCATGAAGGCCACGGGATCAAAGCCGGCGTAGGAATGGTGCCCGGTGTCGAAGCAGATTTTCAGGATGCGGTCGTCCACCTCGTTCAGCAGGCGCTCCAGTTCCGGTTCAAAGTCGATGAACCCGGCGGCATGGGCGTGAATGCCCACGGTCAGACCGTAATCCTCGGCCCCCATCTTTGCCACGGAGGCGATGCGGTCGCGGAACGCGGCCCACTCGGCGGCGTCCATCTGGTCAGCGGCCTCCGCGCGGCCCGCTGTCGGCGCGCGGCGGGGCGAAATGCTGTCGATCAGCACCAGATGCCGGGCGCCATGCGCGGTCAGCGCCTTGCAGGTGCGGACTGCGGCGTCCATCACCTCGTCCCATTTGGCGGGGTCGTGAAACGGCCGGAAGACCACGCCGCCGATCAGCTCCAGCCCGGTTTCGGCCAAGGCTTGCCCCAGAACGGCCGGGTCTTCGGGCATGAACCCGATGGGGCCAAGCTCGATCCCGGTGTAGCCCGCGCCTGCGCAGTCCGACAGCACCTGCCGCCACGGAGGATTGCGCGGGTCGCCTGCGAATTCCACTCCCCAGGAACAGGGAGCATTGCCGATGCGGATGGTCATGGGGTCCTCATGTCTGGGGAACGGCGTGCCACTGGCCGTCCTGCGCTGCCTGAAACGCGGTGTCGATGATCTGGCTGACGGCAAGCCCGTCGCGGAAGGTGGGCCAGACCGGCTGGCCCTGATGGATGGCGGCCAGGAAATCCCGCGCTTCGATGATGATCTGGTCCTGATAGCCCGTGCCATGGCCCGGCCCCTGGCAGAACGCGCCAAAGTCGGGGTGCGCCGGGCCGGTCAGGATGCGGGTATAGCCGCGCGTCGCCTCTGGCCCTTCGGCCCGGTAGAGCCAGACCGAGTTCTGGTCTTCCTGGTCAAAGCGGATGCCGCCCTTTGTGCCATGGATTTCATAGGCATAGCCCATCTTTCGCCCCGTCGCCGTGCGGCTGATGTATAGATGCCCCATCGCGCCCGAGGCAAAGCGCAGCATCAACTGCCCCTGATCGTCATTGTCCACGGTGCCGCCGGGGCGGGTGGCGTGGACCGTCTCGATCTGTGCCGAAAGCATGGCGACCGGCCCCATCAGCGCCAGCATGCAGTTGACCGGATGCGGCGCAAGATCGCCCATGCAGCCGTTCGCCCGCCCGGCGGTGCGCCAGTTGGCGGGGGTGTGCGGATCGGCCAGGAAATCCTCGGTATGTTCGCCCCGGAACCAGGTGATCCGGCCAATCACGCCGTCGGCAAGCAACTGGCGCACGAACTGCGTGGCAGGCGTGCGCACGTAGTTGAAGCCGATCATATTCGGCAGGCCCGACGCTTCGGCCGCCGCCGTCATGGCCTGGGCATCCTGCAAGGACGCGCCCAGCGGCTTTTCGCAGAACACCGGCTTTCTGGCGGCAAAGGCGGCCTCGGCAATCGCCCGGTGGGTGGACTGGGGCGAGGCGATGACCACCGCCTGCACCCGCGGGTCAGCCACAAGATCCTGCCAGTCGCGCGCCGCGCGGGCAAAGCCGTAGGCCTTGGCATACCGCTTTGCCGAGCTTTCGCTGGTGGCGGCGATCACCTCCAGCCGGGGCCGCAGGGGGGTGTCGAACAACGCCGCAACCGCCGAAAACGAAACGGCATGGGCCTTGCCCATGTAGCCGCCGCCCACCAGCCCGATCCCGATATCCGTCATGGATCACTCTCCTTCACGGCGCTGTTGCAACCGGTTGCAAAATTGGTATCCTTGCCGCACAGTTCGCACAAGCCCCGTTCGAAAGGCAACTCTGTCGATGCAGGATACGATCAGGCTGACCGTGGCTCAGGCCATCCTGCGCTGGCTGGTGCAGCAGTTCATCGACATCGACGGGGTCGAGACCCGGATCTGCGGCGGCGGCTTTGGCATCTTTGGCCATGGCAACGTGCCCTGCCTGGGCGAGGCACTGTATCCGCTTCGTGACGAGTTGCCGTGTTACCGCGGCCAGAATGAACAAAGCATGGGTTTTGCCGCTGCGGCCTATGCGAAGTACCACCTGCGCCGCCGTTTCATGTTCTGTACCGCCAGTGCCGGGCCCGGCACCGCGAACCTGCTGACCGCGGCGGCGCTGGCCCATGCCAACCGCCTGCCGATGCTGATGCTGTGCGGCGACACGTTCCTGACCCGCCTGCCCGATCCGGTGCTGCAACAGCTTGAACATTTCGGCAATCCCGCGCTGGGTCTGAACGATGCCTTCAAGGCGGTCAGCCGATACTGGGACCGCATCACCCACCCCGCGCAGATCCTTCAATCCCTGCCTGCAGCACTTGCCACCATGCTGGACCCCGCCGACTGCGGACCGGCCTTCATCGGCCTGCCGCAGGACCTGCAGGGCTGGGCCTGGGATTACCCGCAGGCGTTCTTTGCCAAGCGCGTCCACCGCATCCGCCGCCAGTCACCCGATACGCTGGAAATCGCCGAGGCTGCGGCCCTGCTGAAGGCCGCCAGACGCCCGGTGATCGTGGCCGGAGGGGGCGTGCAGTACTCGGGCGCGGTCGAGGCGCTGACCGCCTTTGCCCAGACGCACGGGATCCCGGTGGTCGAAACCATCGCCGGGCGCGCGAACCTTCTGGCCGACCACCCCCTGAACATCGGCCCGCTGGGCGTCACCGGATCGGACAGCGCCAATACGATCGCGGGGGCGGCAGATGTGGTGCTTGCCGTGGGCACGCGGCTGCAGGATTTCACGACCGGAAGCTGGACGGTCTTTGCCGAAGGCGCCCGCCTGATCGGCCTAAACGCCGGTCGCCACGACGCGGCCAAGCATCGGTCGCTGGCTGTAGTGGGTGACGCCAGGCTGGGGCTGCAGGCGTTGGACGCGGCCCTGAAAGGCCACCGCGCCGCTGCAGACTGGACCGCGAAGGCTCAGGCCGAGCGCAAGGCCTGGGACGCCTATGTCGCGGGCAACGTGGCCCACGGCAACCGCCCGAACTCTTATGCGCAGGCCATCGGCGTCGTGAACGCGCTGTGCCATCCGCGCGACCGTGTCGTCACCGCCGCCGGGGGCCTGCCCGCCGAAGTGACCGCCAACTGGCGCACGCTGGGGATCGGCACCGTGGATGTCGAATTCGGCTTTTCCTGCATGGGTTACGAAATCGCCGGCGGCTGGGGCGCACGCATCGCGCAGACCGAGGCCGAACCCGACCGCGACACCATCGTCTTTGTCGGTGACGGCAGCTACCTTCTGCTGAACTCGGACATCTATTCCTCGGTCCTGACGGACAAGAAGCTGATCATCCTGGTTCTCGACAACGGCGGCTTTGCGGTCATCAACAAGCTGCAGAACAACACCGGGCAGGCCAGTTTCAACAACCTGATCAAGGATTGCCCGACGGTCGCCACGCCCTTTGCCGTCGATTTCGAAGCCCATGCCCGCGCCATGGGGGCCAAGGCCGAAACCGTCGCGAATCCTGCCGAACTGGCGCTGGCGTTCCAGCGCGCCAAGGCCGCGTCGAAAACCACGGTCATCGTCATGCAGGTCGATCCCTATGACGGCTGGACCGCCCAAGGCCACGCCTGGTGGGAGATCGGGACGCCCGAGGTGTCCAGCCTGGCCAGCGTGACCGCCAGCCATGACAAGGTCGAGGCCGGGCGCGCCGCGCAACGGCCAGGGCTCTGATGGCCGACCTGTCCCGCCTTGGCACGCGGCCCTGCCTGGTGATCGGTCGCGCCGGGATGGACCTGTACGCCGATCCCCCCGGCACACGAGTCGAGGACGCCACCCGCTTCACCGCCGCCCTGGGCGGGTCTTCGGCCAACATCGCCGTGGCCCTGACCCGACAGGGATGCAAGGCCGCGCTGGTCACTTGCGTCTCTGACGATGCCGTGGGCCGCTATTGCCTGACGCAGCTTGATGCCTATGGCGTCGACCGCACCCATGTCCGCTCCGTGGCGGGTGAGCTGCGGAACTCGCTCGCCGTGGTCGAAACCCGGGTGCAGAATTGCCAATCCGTCATCTATCGCAACAACGCCGCCGATTTCGCGATGACGCTCCAGGATGTCGAGGCCGTCGATTACACGACCTATTCCGCCCTGATCACCACCGGCACCGTTCTGGCCGCAGAACCGTCGCGCGGCGCCACCTTTCGCGCGTTCGACCTGGCCCGCGCCGCTGGTCTGCCGCTGATCTTCGATGTGGACTACCGGCCCTACTCCTGGCCCTCGCCCGCCGTGGCGGCCGAAGTCTATTCGCGCGCCGGGGCGCTGTGCGATGTGATCGTGGGCAATGACGTGGAATTCGGCTTCATGGCCGGGCACCCCGATCAGGGGCTGGAAAAGGCGCGCAGCCTGGTCGCGAACGGG
>JAKQLM010000538.1 GCA_029567145.1 Pseudomonadota bacterium | reverse complement strand
GTTAAGGATGGGACGCGGTTCCCGTTCTCTGTTCTGAACCTGGATATCTGGGGCGAGGATATCGATGATAGCCCGCTCGTGTTCGAAGAGGGCGATCAGGACGGCGTTCTGAAGCCGACCGAGCGCGGCTTTGTGCCGATGCCCTGGCTGGAGGCGCCGACCGCGCTGCTGCCAATCTGGATGTTCCGCGAAAACGGCACGCCCTATGAAGGCGACCCACGCCACGCGCTGAACATGGTCGTGCAGCGCTACAAGGCCAAAGGCCTGACCCCGGTCTGCGCGATGGAGCTGGAGTTCTTCCTGATCGACGACAGCGGCAAGACCATGCAGGTCCCCGCCAGCCCCCGGTCGGGCAAGCGCCGCAAGGCCGCCGAGACGCTGTCGATCCGCGCGCTTGACGCCTTCGACACCTTCTTCACCGACCTTTACGACGCGTGCGAGGCGATGGACATCCCCGCCGACACCACCACCTCGGAAACCGGGCTTGGCCAGTTCGAGGTCAACCTGATGCATTGCGACGACGCGCTCCGCGCCGCCGACGATGCCTGGCTGTTCAAGATGCTGGTCAAGGGTCTGGCCCGCCGCCACGGCTTTGCCGCCAGCTTCATGGCCAAACCCTATGCCGACTACTCTGGCTCGGGCCTGCACACCCACTTCTCGGTGCTGGACCAGAAGGGCGACAACATCTTTGACAGCGGCGGCCCCAAGGGCACCGCGCAACTGCGCCACGCCGTCGCCGGTTGCCTGAACGCGATGCACGATTCCACCCTGCTGTTCGCGCCGCATTTCAACAGCTACGAACGCCTTGTCCCCGACAAGCACGCGCCCACCGCGATTTCCTGGGGCTATGAGAACCGCACGGCGGCGATCCGCATTCCGGCCGGCAACCCAGCCGCCCGGCGGATCGAACATCGCGTGGCCGGAGGCGACGTGAACCCCTATCTGATGCTGGCCGCGATCCTTGGCGCAGCCCTGACCGGGATCGAGGATGAAATCGAACCCGCGCCCCCGGTCACCGGCAACGCCTATGCCATGGACCTGCCGCAGATTCCCGCGAC